>CACVAR010000206.1 GCA_902727905.1 uncultured Sulfurovum sp.
TAGGAAGTCCTCTTAATGCTTCCATCCAGTGTATCTTAGAGTCCATTGGCGCATTACGACTTAATTTATCTACCCAAGTCCATATAATAACATTTTTCCAATCAGTTGACGTTCCTTGTTTGTAAATGGCTAACCAGTCTTGGTTTGTAGGTGAATAATCAGAGAGTGATACGTTGTATTTTTCAGAAGGATCATCACTGTCTGGACCAAAGGGATTATGGTTAAGTGAAATTTCTACACCATGTGCAGAAGTTAAGAGAAGTAGAGTAGCTATAAATATATTTTTTAACATTTTTTTCCTTATTTTTTTTGTTATAAAATAATTATATATATTATCTTATAACGGGAAAATTAAAATGAAGAATTTAGTAAGAGTAAACTTGATTAGGATTTTTGTTGAATAGACTTCTTGCATAACTCATCAGGGAACATTAAAACCTCCATCCCAATTAATCAAAGCACAAATAAGATTAAAACATAAGCCAAATCGTTTACGTCTATTTCTATATTTTTGAGCGACGATTTTAAAAGTTTTAATTTTAGCATTTTAATATTTTTATCGAGTTGTTTAATTCCTAAATATCCTGTATCGACACAAATCAAGGTCTCTTTTTTGATAGGAAGTCTTGAGTGTTTAAATAGCTTAAAGTCATGTGTATTACTCATAGCTAAGTACCTAACTAAAATTAATGTCATAAAGTAAGCCAAATCCATCCAATAACTTTTTAACATGCGTCCACAGTTTTTCAAAAGAAGAAAAAGCATTTAAATCAAACCATCTATACTTCATCTCTCTGCATAGTATTTCAATCAAATTCAATTCAGGAGAATAAGGAGGAAGATAGAGTAAGTGTAATCCCATTTTTTCCCATTTATCGATATTAGCTTTGAAGAGTTTACTCGTATGCATAGAGACATTATCGAGGATAACGACAGTAGGTTTATTATTGATTCTTTCTGCAAACTTATCAAAAAGAGCGACAGTAACTTTAGAGTCCACAGAACCAGTTCTCATCTCATAAAACAGGTCTTTGTTTTTGGTATTTAAAAAACCCAAAACATTGACTCTTTTAGCGTATCTATCTGATGGTACTCTAGTAGGGTTTCCAACTTCTGACCAGGTATAAGGAACATTGGAATCCAAAGAGAAACCACTCTCATCAAAAAAATATAAATCACACAATCCTTTCTCGACAAATCCTTTAACACTCGTGATTTGATTTAACTTTTCCCAATAAGTCTTCCACTTACTATCTTTAAATATACCTCTTCTTGCTCTCTTATAACTTATCCCTATCTTTTTAAAAAACCTTTTCAACATTCGTTTTGTTACATTCTTCTTTTTACCCTCTACAAACACCTTTTTTAATGCAATACAAATCTCGTTTATATTTAGCTTTTTTTATATACTCTTTAACTGTTTTTTCATCTTCTTTTTTTCTTAAAAATGGCTTTCTTCCTCTTCCTTTTAACTCATATACTCCCTTTACTTTTTCTGACTCAAATCTATTGAACCATCTATAAATAGTTCTGACCTTGCATCCAAAAATATCAGCTAACTCATTGACACTTTTCCCTTGATTACTTAACCGTATTGCTTGAGCTTTATATCTACTTTTATATCGCTCTTCCTCTCTCTAGCTCTTTAATCGTTTGCTCATCTAATTTACTTATATATCTCATATCCCTATTATACTATTTTTGATGATTTATTTTGGTTAGGTACTTATTCATTTTGAATTCCTTGAAAGCCTGTATCTACCCATTGAGTTACATCATTGGGAATACTGTCTCCTAAACCATATTTATCATATATTTTTTATCATGCATTGAACCTTTTACCGTAGGTGTTACAAGAATAATTCTTCTCTTTTCATGATTCACGATAAGGTTCATTCACTAGGCTTATGATATTTTCTTACCAAGCAGTGACTACCAAACCACTATAAAACCACCGTATGCAATTTATTATAAGAACCATTATTTGAGTGAAGATGAGCAGTTTGAGATTAGTTTTTAGATATTTTTTGAGTTGATACGTATATAGCTATATTAAGTTTTAAAAGTTTATTCTTTTCAAGAAGGAAAAAGAATAATTTTAATATAATATAATATTTTTTAATAAAAATAAATAAAAGGACAGAAATATTGAAAAATATATTAATATTAGTGAGTATACTTTTTTCTTATAGTTATAGTGTGGAAATAACCCTTTTTAACTCTAACCATGATGACCAAGACGGAGGTAAGCTTGATATTCAAATGAAAGATTATCAAGAAACAGAAAAAGATTGGATAGCAATCTATAAGCGTAATAGTTCTAATGATTGGAAGAACGTAATTGTATGGACTTGGACAAATGAGTTATTTGGAGTTTATCGTGGTGACCAAGATAGTAAAGCTTGGTATAATCCATTAAGAGGACTTCCAAAAGGAGATTATGAGGCTAGGCTTTTTAGAAAGAACTCTTATATTGTTGAAGCTACTTTACCTTTTACGGTTACACAAGCAGAACCATATGTATATATTCGAAGTAGTTATGGAAGATATGAACATAGTATAAAAAATCACTTTTACTTTGCACCTCTATATAAAGAAAATAAACTTGACTGGGTAGGTCTCTACAAAACTACAGACTCAAATGATTGGAAAAATGTTAAAAAATGGGCTTGGGTTAAAGATTTACTTAAAAATCCAGAAGCCCCTTCTTATAGAAAATGGAACTTCTCTTCTTCGGACATTAAAAAAAATGAAGGAGAATATGAGGTACGCTATTTTCTTAATAATTCTTATCTAACTTACGCAAGGTCAAATAAATCTATGTTAATTGAGCCTATTTTAAGAAGTATAGAACTTGGCGAAATTAAGCAGTTTGAAGATAATAGTGCTAATTTAGAAGTGAAATATAGAGATATAAAACGTAGCAGTAATAAAGATTGGATTGCTCTAGTAAAAGGTGATGAAGATTATTATCGACATCAAAACATTGTGGCATCGCAGTATCTTAATCACACAGAAACAAATGGAACTGTAAGTTTTGTGGTACATCCACGATACTGGGAGGGTAAAAGACTAAAAGCGATTATCTATAAAGATGATGGTTATGAAGTAGTGGCTCAAAGTTCTCGTAGCTATTAAGTTAAATAAAATATATGAATTAAAAAAAGGAAGATTTATGAAAACAATATTATT
This sequence comes from uncultured Sulfurovum sp., assembly GCA_902727905.1. GTDB lineage: Bacteria > Campylobacterota > Campylobacteria > Campylobacterales > Sulfurovaceae > UBA1140. The sequence goes on from CACVAR010000206.1 coordinate 3,193, forward strand.
TATAATACTATTAAGTATGAATGCTTATACAGCATCATTAACATCCATAGAGTCTGTTTATAAAGCAGGTAGAGAAATTACTATAATGGCTGATAACCTAGAAGTACACAATAAAAACTGGATAGGCATTTATGCTGCTACTGATAATAATGATTGGGACAATGTTGTACGTTGGACATGGACTAAAGAAGCCACTTCAAGTCAATTCCATTTTACTGGTTTATCACAAGGAGAATATGAAGCAAGGGTTTTTTACAATAACTCTTTTAAAACAGAAGCGTCAATTCGTTTTTCTGTTTCAAAACAAGGTGCTATAGAAACATTTACAAGTAAGAAGAGATATAATCCATATGAACTTATTGAAGTTAGTGCATATAATATGTTGGCACACCCTAAAGACTGGGTAGCTATTTATCCTAAAGGAAGCTCCAATGACTGGAAAAATGTTATAAGATGGGTTTACCTTGGTAGTGTAAATAATAGAGTGAGTTTTGAGGGACTTGAAGAAGGAGAATATGAAGTACGTACTTTTTTCAAAGATTCTTATACCGTGGAAGCAACACATAGTTTTACGGTAAAGAGACTTACAACATCAACTCCTTCAATATCTATGGATTATCCAACTTACTCTACTCGTGATTATACTAAAATTTTTGTTAAAGGTTTTGAAGAAAACCAACAGGATTGGATAGCTATTTATCCTAAAGGAAGCTCCAATGATTGGAAAAATGTAATTCAATGGAAATGGATAGATGATAGTCTTAAGCTAATTCGTGAAGGGTTAAGAGTATATAGTATAACCTTTAAACCATTACCTGAAGGTGAATATGAGGTTCGAGGTTTTTTCAAGAACTCATATGTAGATGAAACAAGAAAAGGATTTCGTGTAGTAAAACTAAGTACTACAACTGATAAGCTACTTGAAAAAGCAAAAACACATTGTTTAGAAACTGATAATAGTACAGCAAGCATTTTATGTGCCAATGAAGGTAATACTGTATATATTTTCAGTGAAGATGAGCATAACGAATATACTTACTATGACCATTATAAAGTTTCACTTAATGATGAATCTGTAAGGGAATTACGTAGTTTAGCCATAGCAGACTGGGAAAATGATGTTATACGAGGAGAATATTTTGTTTCTAAGTTTGAAGAGTCACCACTTTACATTACTCGATCATATGATAAATATGCTGATGAAAAAGGTAGATATACTTTTCATGCTAATGATAAGAGAGTTTTTACTTTGGGATGGTATGAACAAGAAGGTGTTATAAAAGAGAATACTTTAAAAGTTTCTGACGATGGTACTAAGCTTCATATGGAACGTACTTTTAGGTACACTGATAAAAAATACATAGAAGTATATGAGCTTTCGGATTTGAATGATATCAAACTTTTTTCCAGAGAAGTCATTAATTCTTTGGATTAGTAAAAAATAATAGATATGTTTCAAAACTTACATTCAACCAACTACAAAAATCATACAAGATAATGGTAGTTATGGAACTCATACGATAGAAGTAGATAAAGAAAACTACGTTTTAGGTGAAAACACTCTTAAAACTTCTAGTGGTGATACAGGTGGAAGTGATTATGATGACTTTGAATTTTCCAATATTGTTATGGAGTTTTATGCTACAACGATTAATCCTACTGAAAATTATGTAGAACTTAAACGTACAGGTTGGAACTTGGTTTCAAGCTGTGAAGATAGGTTACCACATCAGAATTAGTTTGAAATTTCTCTATCCTAATCGTTTTGAGGTATTTTCTTTAGTGGCATATGTGGTTATGGGTTGGCTAATAGTTGTCATTTTTGATACCTTTAAAAACAGTATTGATCCAGTAGGTTTTTGGCTTATTGTTGCTAGTGGTATGGCTTACGCTGGGGAAATTGTTTTCTATGTAAAAGATAATATTTCTCACTTTCACATTATTTGGCATCTTTTTGTTCTCTTAGGCTCAGTACTTCACTTTTTTGCTGTGCTTTTGTATGTTGTGTAGTTTAGAGAGTTTATTAACTTAATTATCTCAAGACTTTCTACTAGGTTTATCCTTTATGGATTGGATGACTGGTTAGTTGTCTAACTAAGCTTAGCTATAATACTTTACTATGAACATAAAAAAACTAATACAAAATTTGGAACAAGAACAGAACTGTCAAGTGGTCTACATTACCATGTATGGCTCTAAACTTTATGGTACGGACAATCCAAATTCGGATACGGACTATAAAGGTATTTTTATACCTAACAAAAATGATGTTTTACTCAAGAGAGACATCGAACACT
>CACVAR010000207.1 GCA_902727905.1 uncultured Sulfurovum sp.
AATAGTAAAAGCTCAGCATCAAAATTTTCAGCTACATAAGCAGAGAGTTGGTCATTGTCTCCAAAGACCAACTCTTCCGTTGCAATCACATCATTTTCATTGATAATAGGCACAACCCCATGAGCCAATAAATTCTCAATGGCATGACGTGCTAAAGTGGTTCGTTTTTTTGAATCTAAATCAGCAGCACTCAAAAGTACTTGTGAACAAAGTAAGTCATGTATTGCAAACTTCTCTTGATACATTTTTAACAAAAGTGGTTGACCTATCGCTGCTAAAGCTTGTTTGTTTCCTATGTCGCTTCTATCCAATGGTAAAACCGTATATCCAGCAGAAACAGCCCCAGAACTCACTAAAATAACTTCGACACTTTTTTTCTTAATAGCAGCTATAAGCGCCACAAGGTCATACATACGAGGTTTACAAACAGCCCCATCTTCAGTTAACACATGAGAACCAACTTTAATGACAATACGACGGTAAGACATTAGTCTTCTTTCTCTTCGTTGTTAACTGCAACAACAAAGTTTTTTAATGAATAACGTAACGCCTCTGTATTTAAATGAGATACAGAAGAGATAGGTAACACAAACAGTGGCTCATTTTTAGGTAATTCTACCCCAAAGTCTTCTTCAAAACCATAAGAAGTGTATTCTTTTTTAGCTTTAAATTTTTGTAAAACTTTGTTTGACTTGAGATTAATGTCAGCTAAGAATTCTTCAGTTAACTCATTTACTTTTTCAACAGGAAAAGAATCACATTTTGTAATGGCTACAGCAAAGTTTCTACCTGCTAATGTTTCTGAATAACGCTCTAACTCAACCAGTAAGGTTTCATACTGATATTTCATCTCACGGTAATTCGCTGCATCTACCAAAAGTAATAATGTTTTAGTACGTTCAATATGTTTTAAAAACTCATGTCCTAAACCACGACCATCTGAAGCACCTTCAATAATTCCGGGAATATCTGCCATCATAAATGAATCATAATCACCAACACTTACCACACCAAGGTTGGGTGTAAGTGTTGTAAACTCATAAGCAGCTACTTTTGGCTTAGCATTTGAAATAGCAGAGATAAGCGTTGACTTTCCAACACTTGGGTAACCTACTAATCCAACATCAGCTATCATTTTCATTTCAAGTCTAAGCTCTTTGGTTACACCCGGAAGCCCTGGTTGTGCATAAGTTGGACGCTGGTTTGAAGGACTCTTAAAATGGCTGTTTCCCAGTCCACCTTTTCCACCTTCTAAAAATAATACACGTTGCCCCTCTTCTACTAAGTCATATAACACTTCATCTGTTAAAGCATCCACAACCTGTGTCCCTGGAGGTACAATAATATCTACACTTTTACCTTTACGACCATAACATTTACGACCCTCACCCGGCTGACCATTTTCAGCTTTAATATGATTACGACCTCGAAGTGCAGAAAGTGTATCTGTGTTGTTGTCTACTACAAAATAAACATGTCCACCTTTTCCACCATCTCCACCATCTGGTCCACCATATGCTACAAACTTTTCTGTCCAAAATGAAACACAACCCGGTCCACCTTTACCAGAACTCAATAAAATATCTACACTATCTACGAACATTTGTTTCCTTTGCTGTTATATCTAAGAGATAACAGCTTCATTATTGGTGAAATTATAGCTGAAAGTTTGTATGGGATTGATTTTTAAAACTAAATGCTCACTATAATCAACGACCCCCGACCCAAGGGTACGGAGTATGACGTTGATATAATTTTTTTATAAAGACGAAACTCTCGAAAAATTATTTCAAAAGTATAAGGTTTCGCCCTATAGGGGGCGGGGAATTATTCCCGAGGAGATTCAAAAAGAGACGATGGAGCTTTGGGCTATTTTGTTTGGGGTTCCTTTGAGTTTTTCGGTGAATGTGTAAGTATAATTCAGTTTATTTATAGAGTAATACGAAAAATAGCCCCATCTATCCCATTTTCAACATTTAATGTTCCAGCCATACTTTCTTCAATAATTTTTTTAGACATATATAAACCTAGTCCTAAACTATTTTTTGATGTAACTTCTTGACTAAAAATATCATTTATATTTTGAGTGTGGATACCTCCTGCATTATCTGATACAATAATATGGTTTGTATTAATTGTAATTAGAATTTTGGGGAGCATTATACTTTATCAATTTGAATAAGTTCTCTAACATTAAATAAGCCAAAAAACTCTTTGCTTGAAGTCCTCATAAGCTTTTTAATTTACAGAGTTTTCTTCTTTAGAGTTTAAACTTGAATTACCTTCATATTAATTCACAATTCCACTACAAAATTACACTATTATTACACTATAGATATACCAAGGATAATTATGAAAAAAGTTATATTATTTACTTTTACAACCTTAGCGCTCTTCGCTGATAGCCAAGAACTCTATAAGAACTGTGCTGGATGCCATGGAGAGAATGGTGAAACTTCTGCCCTTGGTCAATCGGCAGTCATTACAGGGCAAGACATTAACTTAAGTATTAAACAACTAACTGCTTATAAAAATGGTGAACTAAATAAATATGGACTAGGAAACATAATGCAATTACAGTTAACAGCACTTAATAGTAAGAACATTAAAGAGTTAGCTGAGTATATCTCAAATATGGATGTAAATGGATCCCCAAGTAAGTAAACCAATATGTAGACAATCATATTAATCCTATATTAAGTTTCATATGATACTTTTCGTTAAATTAGCCAGACTAAGGAACAGATATGACAGAGCAAGAAGAATTTGCAAATATGACAATGGTTGAGAAAATCAATACCATCGATAAAGTAATTGAAGAAAATATCAGAGGTTTCTTACAAAAAGACAATGGTGATGTAGAACTTGTCAATGTAGCAGAGAGATATGAATACCTTATGGTGTATGTAGAGTACCAAGGGGCATGTGTCTCTTGTGAATCCTCAGGAAATACACTTGCCTCAATGGAAACTATTTTACAAAGAATGCTTTCCCCTACTATCAGAGTCATAAGTGTGTAACTTCAAACTTCATATGTAGACTATTTTATGTCTACATACCCATATAAGGTTTTAACACCTTCGGAACCTCAATACTCCCATCTTCATTTTGATAATTTTCCATAATAGCCACTAAAGTACGTCCCACTGCTAAAGCAGAACCATTTAGTGTATTCACCAATACATTTTTCTTTCCATCTTTATAACGAATTTTAGCTCTTCTAGCTTGGAAATCACGAGTATTAGAAATAGATGAGATCTCTCTGTATTTATTTTGTCCAGGAAGCCAAACTTCAAGGTCAATGGTTGTCGCAGCAGAGAACCCAAGATCGCCACCACAAAGTTCTACTACCCTATGTGGAAGCCCAAGCTGTGTTAAAATGTCTGAAGCATTATCTACCATCATTTTAAACACCTCTTCACTCTGATCGGGCGTTGTAATGGCTACCATTTCAACTTTGTCAAACTGATGCTGTCTTATCATTCCACGTGTATCACGTCCTGCTGAACCTGCCTCTTTTCTAAAACATGGTGTGTAACCTGTTAAGAGAATCGGTAACTCTTTAGCTGTTAAAATCTCATCATTATAAAGGTTTGTTAATGGTACTTCAGCTGTAGGAATTAAATATAAGTCTTCATCGTCAATTTTAAACAAATCATCTTCAAATTTAGGTAACTGCCCTGTTCCCTGAAGCATGGCTGCATTATTAATAAAAGGAACACAAACCTCTTCAAAACCTTTTGTACGATTTACATCTAAAAAGAAGTTAATTAACGCACGTTCCATTCTTGCTGCTTCACCACGCAGTACAGCAAAACGACTCTTTGCCAATTTTACACCACGATCAAACTCTATCCATCCATTCATTTCAGCCAAAGCCCAATGCTCTTTTGGCTCAAAAGTAAATGATGTTGGTTCAAGTACTTTTTTAAGTTCTACATTATCTTCTTCATCAGCACCCTCTGGTACAGAATCATCAGGAAGATTTGGCATTGCCAATGCAACATTTTCTAAAGCTTGCTGTGCTTCTCTAGCTGTATCTTGTAAGCCAACAATCTCTTCTTTTTTAGCATCAACTTTTGCTTTTAACTCCGTAACATCTTTCTTCTCACGCATATACTCACCAAATAGTTTTGTCATTTGGTTCTGCTCTGCCTTTGCTTCTTCAAGTATTGCATTTTTCTCTTTTAATGTTCCAAAAAGCACCTTTAAGTTCTCAAGTGTCTCTAACTCAACACCTTTTTTGATAAACTTAGCACTGGCTTCATCAAAGTTTTTTTGTAAATATTTTAAATCAATCATGGTATATACCTATTTATAGTAGAAATTATTGCTGAAATTATAGTGGAAAATTGAGAAAAAGAGGGTTAAAGGAGAAAAACTTCACCGTAATTAAGAAAAGTAATCTGATATAATGACGCTATAATTTGATAGGAAAAGTAAAAAATGAAAACAGATATCTATAATGTATTAGACCCTTTTCACAAAATAGACTTACAAAATACTTTACACCCCTCTGTTTATATTGAACATACAAACTATAATATTTTAATTTTACGATTTCCTACACAAAATGAAGACAATGACATTACCTTAGCTTCTCATGGTATTATTTTTTTTAATAATAATATTTTCATCTATGCGCCAGAGGATGACTCCTTTATTCCTTTTGAATTTAACTGGAAATCTTTATATAAATTACTTGATAAAAATATCAACAATACCATGGAGATAATTAATACTTTACATGAAGAAGTTATTGATATGGAAGAGTTACTATACAGTGAAGATGTAAATAAAACATTTCTAGAGAATTGGTTTAAAGTAAAAAAAGATTTTACCTTAATGAATCGTGTTTTACTTCGTACAATTATTGCTTATGGACAATTTTATAAAAAAAATGAAAAAGAGATTACTCCTTTATTAACCAACTTTCATGACTTACTTGAACACTTAACAAGAAGTCAAAGATTAGTCGAGCATAATATTGACAAACTGAATACCATCTATAGTTTTTACAGTGCAAGAAGTAATGATAAAATGAATTATTCAATTTATACTTTAACAATTCTCTCGGCTATTTTTTTACCACTTAATTTAATGGTTGGCTTCTTTGGTATGAATACAGGTAGTTTACCCTTTGTAGATGCAGGAGGTACTTTAAGAGTAATCTTATTATTGAGTTCTACCTTTCTTATACTTTTTTTATTTTTAATATTTAGAAAAAAGCAATAAAATCAAATTTATCAATTTGTTAGTCTATGTTTATGAGTGTTCTTATGTCCAAAACATTAATTAACGAATTGATTATAACTGAATAAAAACACCTTAATCTATACGATGCATGTATAGCACATGGAACATATATGATATAGTTCCACTAAAAGGTAAAACCTTATATGAAACTACTAATTCTCCTATTTATTATTATAAATTCATTATGGTCTGCTGAGGTAGATGTACAACTCTATGATGGTAATAATACC
>CACVAR010000208.1:0-10493 GCA_902727905.1 uncultured Sulfurovum sp.
GTAAAATTGACAACTGCTTTTTCTTTAACCAAAGTAGCATTTCAAACAGGAAGTATGGAGTTAACTGCTGACAGTAAAGAACGTTTAGATGTAGCTGCAGAGACTATGAAAAATTATGATGGTTATACTTATAAAATTCAAGGGCATACTGATAGTAGTGGAAACGAAGCATCTAATGTAACACTAAGTAAGAATCGTGCTGAGTCTGTTAAAGCTTATTTGGTTTCTAAAGGGATTGCTACAGCTAGCTTGACTGCTGAAGGTTTTGGTTCATCTCAACCTATAGCGAGTAATGAAACGCAAGAAGGTAAAAAAGCAAACCGTAGGGTAGTTTTTGAGATTGTTAAATAAAAGAGGGCTTTCCTCTTTTATTTAGTTCTCATAATACCAATACCTACTGCGTAAAAAGGTTACGCAAATCAAGATAATAAAGTTAAACAATATCATTTGAATCAAAAATACTTCATATAGGAGTACACTTATACAATTACTCAACGAATAGTTACTAAACTCTTAGTTGGAGTTCAATTACGTTATGTGAAGACCCTTTTATTAGGGTCTTATTTTATAAAAAGTTAATCAAATGTTAAAAAAAATATTTCCTTTAATCCTCATCTTTTCATTTTCTCTACTTGCCAATGTTATGGTCGGAGCTGAAGATAAAAATGCTTATTTACCTCAATTAAAAAGTAAAAATGTTGCCTTAGTTGTGAATCAATCTTCAGTCATTTATGGTGAACACTTGGTTGATATATTGCTTCAAGAGAAAATCAACGTACGTAAAATCTTTGCACCTGAACATGGATTTAGAGGTAAGGCTGATGCTGGAGCTTATATTAAAAATGGTAGGGACAGTGCTACTGGGTTACCCATTATTTCACTTTATGGGAAAAATAAAAAACCTTCAAAAAAGAGTTTAAAAAACATAGATGTCCTTGTGTTTGACATTCAAGATGTGGGTGTTCGGTTTTATACTTACCTTTCTACGCTACATTACATTATGGAAGCTGCTGCTGAATCTAATATAGAAGTTATTGTTTTAGACAGACCCAATCCTAATGCTGGTCGTATAGATGGTGAGGTGTTAAATATGAAGTACACATCATTTGTAGGAATGCACCCTGTACCAATTTTATACGGTATGACTATTGGAGAGTATGCTTTGATGATAAATGGGGAGGGGTGGTTAAAAGGACATAAAAAGGCAAACTTAACCGTTGTTCCCTTACAAAACTACACCCATGCCACACCTTATTCGCTGACTATTAAGCCTTCACCAAATTTACCGAATGATTTGTCTATTTATCTTTACCCTTCATTGGCATTTTTTGAGGGGACAACATTTTCAGCTGGACGTGGAACAGTTCAACAGTTTCAAGTTTATGGTAGTCCTTACTATGGTAAAAAGAATTTTACTTTTAAGCCTGTTTCACGTGAGGGAGCTAAGTATCCTAAACATCAAAATAAAGTTTGTTATGGTGTCGACTTATCTGGAGAGTTTATAGAAACAAATGCTGGAATTAATTTAACGTATCTTTTAGATGCTTATAAACATTACCCTTATAAAAAGAAGTTTTTTTTGAAAAATAGATTTATAGATAAGTTGGCTGGATCCAATAACTTACGTCAGCAAGTTTTAGCTGGAAAGAGTGCCAAAGAGATTAAGCAGAGTTGGCAAAAAGAGTTGAAAGTCTTTAAAGTAATACGTGAAAATTATTTACTTTACCCTTAGGAGTACTGTTTGAGCGAACGAAAAGTTTTAATGCTCCTTGCTTGGGGTATGTTTTTGTTACTTATTATTGCTATTTGGAGTGGAGGAACACTTAATACTACGGTACTTATACAAGCTGGGCATGTGGGACGAACAACAGGGAATATTGGTTCCATACACAATGGACTAAAAGAGTCGGAATGGAATGAACGTGTAGCCATACGTGTAGAAGACATTTTGAAAAACAATGGCATAATAGTGAACAGAGTAGGGGCAAAAATTCCTACTACTAATGCTGTCATAGCTGTTGCCATTCATTTTGATGGTTCGGAAAATCATTGTGCTACTGGCGCTTCTATCGGTCATGATGGCTCAATGGGTTCACAACTTTTAGCTAAAAATTGGAAGCGTGAATATGGAAGTTTTTTCCCTTTTAAATGGCACAGAGATAACTTTACTAAGAATTTGAGTGACTATTATGGTTTTTCTAAAGTCAATACAAGTAAAGGGTTTTTAGTTTTAGAGTTAGGCGAAATAACTTGTAAAGAGCAAACCGACTGGTTAGAACCACGCTTGGGTGAAGTGGCAGCTAAAGTTGCCTATTTTATAATAAAGGAATTAGATAATGATAAAAAAAACACTACTAACAATTAGTTTGTTAACAACATTGGTTTTTGCTAATGGAGCAGAAGAGATCAAGATTATAGATAAGCCGATTAACTTTGGTCAAGAACGTATTGATATGACAAAGGCTTATATAAAAGATCATTATGGTTATGACGTTGAGAACATTGAAATAGAGCCACGTATTATTGTCTTACATTGGACAGCAGATATGAGTTTTAAAAAGAGTTTTGACCGTTTAGAACCACAAAAACTTTTTTCAGATAGAAAAGATATTGTAAAGGCTTCGGCTTTAAATGTTTCGTCTCATTTTATGGTGAAGCGTGATGGAACCATTTATAGACTTATGCCAGAAAATTGGATGGCACGTCATGTGATTGGGCTGAATTATTCGAGCATTGGGGTTGAAAATATTGGTGGAAAATCAAATAACAAAGAAGACCTTACTCCTGCGCAAGTGAAAGCAAATATCGCTTTAGTACGTTATCTAAAAAAGAAATACAATACCATTACTCATTTAATAGGACATCATGAGTACCGTGAAATGGAAGGTAGTGATTTGTGGTTAGAGTTGGACAAAGGGTATAGAACAGAAAAGTCTGATCCTGGTGATCAATTTATGTCTGATGTCCGTAATGAAGTTCTTGATTTGAATCTGTCAGCTGCAGTTAATTAAAAGACCGTTTCTAGTAGAGACTAGAAACATGAGGACTTATTTCGACGACAAAAGAATTATGTCAAGATAGTATTAATTTTGTGTTAAGTTATTTACAAGTAATACTCTTGGCATAAGTCTTAAAACATAAAACCATACACCTTTAAGAGAGAACTGAGTATTTTAAGCTTAATTCAACAATCCATAATATTTATTTAACTATTTTACGTGATATAAAATATTAGGACAATTAATGAAAATGGAAAAAATACTCATTTCAGACACTGCATATAATAGTAATGATTTATACAATGTCGTTTTTGCTAACTCAAAAATAATAGCATACTTATTAGCACAAGGGGTAAAAGCTGAGGAACTTCATCCAGCTGCTATGGCGAGCTATTATGTAGATTATTATTTCTCACAAGTAAATTCAGCTGGACTTTCTAAATTTGTACATGATTCTGAATGGAACAGTGATATGAATGATAGAATTGCTTATGGACTAAAAGAGATGAAGTCCTTTAAACATCTTGAATTTTTTAATAGTAAGCGAAATGAGATTAACAATCTTCCAAGTGATAAGTTTGAAAGGTACCTTGAGAACGGTTACCATCCTGATGAGCCTTTACGAATTGAATTGGATGAAGATAAAACGTTTTATAGTATTGATGATGAGATTGTTGACTTAAATGGTCAATGGTTAAAAGAACATAAAGATAGAGAAGTACTTTCAATGGATGAGATATTTTTAGCCATAGAAGATTTCTTAGGTAAACCGATAAAAAGATAATAATTTTTGGAGTATTAGCTTATAGAAATAAAGTGTGAAAGAGGTTGTAACTCTAAGTTACATAGCATTTCTATTACATAAGCTACTAAGTCCATACTAAATATAATTAACATTTTTTACGATAGTATAAGCACAATAATCTTCCAGGTTTTCCAATTAGTGGGAAAAATGGTAATAGACAACAACATTTTGGATAAAGGAGTTTTAAAATGACTCATGTGATTAACAGTAATCCCTATTTAGGTATCTTCTTCTTATTTATTGTAACTGTAGTAGCATTTAATGCAACGCTTTTAGCAGCTCGATTTATAAGTAGAAAAATGGCAAGGCTTGACACAGAGAAGTTGAAATTGACAATCTATGAGTGTGGACCAGAGGTTACAAAGCAGCCTAACACTATTTCAGTTCAGTTTTACATGTTAGCAATTCTCTTTATTCTTTTTGATATTGAGATTATCTTTATGTTCCCGTGGGCTGTTAACTTTCAACTTCTTGGTTGGTTTGGATTTACAGCAATGTTCTTCTTCTTGTTGTTGTTAACAATTGGGTTTATTTATGAATGGAAAAAAGGAGCACTTGAATGGCACAGCATCAAGTAAATTACGCCTCTTCTGGAGGACTACCAGTAGCATTAACTACCGTTGATCATTTGGTAAACTGGGGGCGAAGTAACTCACTTTGGCCTTTAACATACGGACTCGCATGTTGTGCGATTGAGATGATGGCAGCCGGTGGTAGCCGTTACGATTTTGATAGATTTGGTACAATCTTTAGAGCTTCTCCAAGACAATCAGATGTTATGATTTTGGCTGGAACGCTTTCTAAGAAGCATGCTGAGTTTGCTAGAAGACTTTATGACCAAATGACAGAACCTAAATGGGTAATCTCTATGGGGTCATGTGCAAATACTGGTGGTATGTTTAACACTTACTCAACAGTACAAGGTGTCGATAGAATTATCCCTGTAGATATTTACTTACCTGGTTGTGCACCTCGTCCAGAGACACTTCAGTATGCTTTGATGATGCTTCAAAAGAAGATTAGAAAACAGTCTGCAAATATGAATAAAAACACAAAACAAAACTTGAGGTTAATATAGCATGAGAAAATATGTACCAAAAGACAGTGTCCAAAAGAAAGCATATTATACAGATAGGTTTCATGTTGTTCCAAGTACACCTAGAGAAAAAGTAGATAGTGACCCAGTATATGCTGAACAACTTGAAGCTTTAGCTGCAAAAGTTGAAGTAAAGTCATCACGTATTGAACTCAACTGTATGGTAGTTGAAATTAATCATGAAGATAATTTTAAAGCTTTAGAGGTATTAAAAGAAGAGTGTGGTTATGCTGTACTTACTGAAATGTCAGCTGTAGATTATTTAGCTAAAGATGGAAACTTTGAAGTTTTTTATCAGATGTTAAATCTTAAAGAGGTTAAACGTATGCGTTTAGTCATGAGAATAGAGCAGGGACTGGCTGTTGAATCAGCCGTACCTCTTTATAAGTCTGCAAACTTTGCAGAGCGTGAAATGTTTGATATGTTTGGTATTGTGGCTAACAATCATCCATTTATGAAAAGAATTCTTATGCCTGATGACTGGGAAGGTAACCCTCTTCTTAAAACTTATCCATTACACGGTGATGAGTTTGCATCATGGTATGAAGTGGATAAAATCTTTGGAAAAGATGCACGTGAAGCAATTGGTCCAGAGAACAGAGATGAAGCAAAAGTTGAGAGATATGACTCAAAACGTTTCTCAAGAGTAGGGTATGAAGTACCATTTGGTGCTGATGTTAATGCTGAAAATGAGACTGAAACAGCCATTGAGTACTCTAAAACATTCTTAGTTGATTACAACAAGGGTGATACAAAGCAATTAAAAGAAAGAAAGTAGGTAGATAGATATGCAACAACCAAATAAACTTTCCCCATTTTTTGAGAACCTTAACTTTGAAAGAGATGACAACACTATGGTTGTTAACTTTGGTCCTCAGCACCCCTCAGCTCATGGTCAGTTAAGACTTGTTTTAGAGTTAGATGGGGAGCAGGTAGTTAAAGCCTATCCAGATATTGGTTACCTTCACCGTGGTATTGAAAAAATGGCTGAGAACATGACTTATAATGAGTTCTTACCAACAACAGATAGGCTTGACTATATTGCGTCAACTTCAAACAACTATGCTTATGCATTGTCAGTTGAAAGACTATTAGGTATTGAAGTGCCAAGACGTGCACAAGTTATTCGTACGATGTTACTTGAACTTAACAGAATTATTTCTCACCTTTTCTTTATTGCAACCCATGCACTTGATGTTGGAGCAATGTCTATGTTCCTTTATGCTTTCCGTGAGCGTGAATTTGCAATGGATTTAATGGAAGATTACTGTGGTGCAAGACTTACGCACTCTGCTGTAAGAATTGGTGGGGTTCCATTAGATATTCCATCTGACTGGTTAGCAAACATGGAAAAATTCTGTTCAAACTTAGAGCATGAATTAGAGCATACTTATAATGCACTTCTTCAAGAGAATAGAATTTGGAAAATGCGTCTTGAAAATGTGGGTGTTCTTTCTCCAGAAGATGCACTTTCATGGGGATGTTCTGGACCTATGCTTCGAGGTTCAGGGATTGCTTATGATATTAGAAAAGAAGAACCATATGAACTTTACCCAGAGTTAGATTTTGATGTTCCTGTGTCAGACCTAAATGACTCTTATGGACGTTATAGATTGTATATGGCAGAGATGACACAGTCTATTAGAATTATTAGACAACTTATGCCAATGTACGGAGAGACTGAGCCACAACTTATGGCACATGCTCCACAGTATATTTCTGCTCCTAAAGAAGAGATTATGACACAAAACTATGCATTAATGCAGCACTTTGTTTTGGTAACTCAAGGTATGAGACCTCCAAAGGGTGAAGTGTATGTTCCTACAGAGTCACCAAAAGGTGAGCTTGGTTTCTATATTAAGTCTGAGGGTGAACCATATGCTTATAGACTTAAATGTAGAGCACCATCGTTTTTCCATACAGGTATACTTCAAGAGCTTTTAGTAGGTGTATATATTGCTGATGTTGTAACCATTATTGGTACAACAAATATTGTATTTGGTGAGGTAGATAGATAATGCAAAGATATGATTTAAGACACTTACATGATGATTTTTATGACAGAATGGGTGAACTAATTGAGACTGGTTTAAATGTTGGTGAAGTAGGAATCTTTATGTTTGAAATTGGTGATTATTCACATATTCAGAGATCTGCTGACTTCATTAAAGAGACTGGTCACGAGCTTATGAATTCTATTAAGTTTAATGAAGTTGATTGGACATTGGTTGTTAAAAAGCTTTCTGAAGAGCAAAAAGAAGAAAGAAAGCAAGCTGCTGCTGAAGCTGCAAGAGTTGCAGAAGAAAAACGCCTTGAAGAAGAGCGTATAGCTAAAGAAAAAGCCGATGCTAAAGCTAAGGCTGCTGCTGAAAAGGCTGCAGCAAAAGCAGCTGAAGAAGAAGCTAATAAAGAAGCTTAGAAACTTTTATTCTCTCCCCCTAAAATAAAGTAGTGAGACTACTTTATTTTAAAATCCCTACTTTTATATTTAATTTTTTATGTCATTAAGATAAAATTCTCAGATATTATAGATATTCTGACTGTTCAATAGTTGTATAATTGGCTTTAGTCGATGTAAAAGAACTAAGGAGTTTAAAGGAAAGAGAGAGGTGAAGAAAGTATATTATCCTCAAAGAAGAGGATAATATAGGTAGCAGCAATCTTAAGAAGCTTCTGTTTTGGCTACAATGTCACTCATAACATAATGAGCATGGTTGAATGCTAGGGCAATAGAACCTTGATCTGTTACAACATCACCAATAGTATAAAGACCTGGGATATTTGTTTCAAGTGTTTTTTCGTCCATTAATGGCTCATCCCACTTACCAGTTTCAATTTTTGAGTTTACAAGGAAGTCTTTTGGACTTGTACCACCAAGTGCAAATACAATTCTTTCATATACTTCAGATGTACCATCAGTAAAGTTTACTTGAACTCTCTCTTCACCCTCATCACCTATAGGCTCAACACTTTCAACATCAACACCCATTTTGTTAATAAGTGTACCATCATCTAGGTGCTTCGTTGTCATTTCTGTGTTAATTGGGTTCATTCTTGTAATGGTTGGTTTTCTGTAGTTCAATGTAACAGTACAGTCTTCCATGCCTTCAAGCTCAACTAAACCATAAGCATATTCACCAGCAGTATCTCCACCACCTACAATCATAACTCTTTCACCATTACAAACTTTTGAAAGGTTAAAGTTTAATCTTGGTCTAATTGCTTTAGGAAATTTGTATCCTGGTTTGTTAGGTTTACCCATTCTACCTACAGATACAACAACATTTTTAGCTTTAACAATGTTATCTTCACTTAATTTAACGTCGAAAAGTCCGTCTTCAGCTTTAACAACATTCCAAATTTCTGTGTCATAGATAAATTTTTCTAAAACACCATGACTTGCAAGTAAATCATCCATTTGTTTAATGTACTCTTCTTTTGAACATTCGTCAAAACTTACATTACCTTCGAACTCAGCTTTACGACCCATCCAGTCTTTATCAACGCGTTTACCTTTTTTGTAAAACTTGTGAATCATATCATTATGTGTTGATGCTTTATCTACTACTAATATATTATCAATACCAGCTAATTTTGCCTCAATGGCAGTTGCCATTCCTCCAGGTCCTGCACCGATAATTGCGATGTCTACTACTTTTTCAGAAGCCATGTTTTGTGTCCTTTGATGTTAATTTAAAAATTTAATGAAATATATCATTACTAGCTTTAATATTTAGTTGGTAGTTATAATTATATTATGGATTATCTGTCCTTATGAGTATTGGGGTAACAGTCAAAACCATTGTTATGAGTCTTAGGGAGTATATATGTCTAATATTTACACATTAAAAAAAATTATATTTAGACTTGTAATCATTTATCATAGCTATAGCATAGCATTGAAAACTCTAGTGAGTATAGAAGTAACAGATAAGAAAGGTAGCAAAGCATAGAAAACTCGAGCTAGTAAATCGTGTTTAAAATTGATACACATTTATAATTAAATCACTAGAGTCACATAGCATTTGATAGAGGATTAAGTGCATCTTTGATATCCTCTTTCTAAATTTAGTATATTGACTTGAATAGAGTGAAGAATTAAAAAAAGTAAGTCCCAAACTAAGTATATTTTCTTTGTAAAGAATGTATTTAATTTGGGACTTAGTTATAAAGATAGGAAACAACAATGAGTGAAGTACAAATAGTAGACAACATGATTGACATCACAATTGATGGTGTTGAATATAAGGCTAAAGAGGGTGAGTACATTCTAAATGCTGCTAGGGCTAATGAAGTATTTATCCCAGCAATATGTTACCTGACAAGGTGTTCACCAACACTAGCATGTCGTATCTGTCTTGTAGAGGCTGATGGTAAACAAGTATATGCATGTAACTCTAAAGTTAAAGAGGGAATGCAAATTACAGTTGATACGCCAGATATTTTGACAGAGCGTAGAGCTATGATGGAAGTTTATGACGTTAATCATCCATTACAGTGTGGTGTATGTGATCAAAGTGGTGAGTGTGAGCTTCAGAACTACACACTTGAATTACAAGTAGACTCACAGTCTTATAGTATTCCAGATACTAAAAGAGAGACAACTAACTGGTCATCAGTTTTACACTATGATCCAGGTTTATGTATTGTATGTGAACGTTGTACAACTATTTGTAAAGATATGATTGGTGACTCTGCAATTACAACTGCTAAACGTGGTGGAGAAGCATTGGATAAGTCTTGGAAAGATAACATGCCTAAAGATGCTTATGCGATGTGGAATAAACTTCAAAAGTCTGTTATCGCTCCAAGTAATGGTACGGGTTCAACTGATTGTTCTGACTGTGGTGAATGTATTGCTGTTTGTCCAGTTGGTGCTTTAGTAAGTAGAGACTTTGTTTACTCTTCAAATGCTTGGGACTTAAAAAGAATTCCAGCTGTATCAGCACACTCTTCTGATGGTTTTGCAATTTACTATGAAACAAAACCAGCTGAGATTCAAAATAGAAAAGAGAAAATCTTCCGTGTTACTAATGAGTGGAACTTTGTTTCTCTTGATGGTGCTGCTAGATTTGCTTATGATTTTGAAAATGATGGTGTATCAAAAGATGAAGCAGCATTTAAGGCAGCTGTTGAAGCTGTTAAAAAAGCTGGAACGATTAGATTTAATTCATTGATTACAAATGAAGAAGCCCTAATGCTTCAAACATTAAAAGAGAAAACAGGGGCAAAACTTTATAACCCAGAAGTTAGACCTTTCCAAAAGTTCTTAAAGCTTTATGCTGATGCTTCTGGTGCTTCACTTTATAATGGTACGACTGACACAGCATTAAAATGTGACTTTGTTGTTTCTGTTGGGGGTGCATTAAGAAATGATAGCCCAGGAATGAAATATGCATTCAACAACATTCAAAAGATGAACAAGGGTGCTGGAATGTACTTCCATCCTGTAGGGGATAAACTTATTCCTACTTTTGGTAAGACAGTTGAGATGTTTACGCATAAAGCTGGTTTAGAAGAAGCAACACTTTATTTACTTCTTGAGTTGTTTGCAGACAAAGATAAACTTCCTGCTGATGTTAAAGATTATGTT
>CACVAR010000208.1:10593-21114 GCA_902727905.1 uncultured Sulfurovum sp.
AGATGTAATCCTCCAAGACAGTTTAATGACTTCTCTGATAAAGCTCATCAAATTTTTGAAGCTTTTGGTCTTTATGCAAGTCCTGAGCGTGCTGAATCTTTAGGTTCTAAAGCAGAAGTGTTATTTAAAAATGGAAAAATAACTGTTGATGTAATTGTTGACAATAAAATGGAAGGTGACGTTGTTGCACTTTCAGATTTTAAATCAGCAGAAAATGTTTATGAGCTTTTTGGTGCTTCAAGATATCAAAAAGTTACAATTAGGAAGGTGTAAATATGGATGCAACAATGTTACCTGAAGTGACGGCTGCTGGAGTTATTGTTAAAGCAGTTATTATTTTGGCAGTTATTGCAGCAATTGCAGGATTTGGTACTTATATAGAGAGAAAAATCCTTGCATTTATGCAAAGAAGACTTGGACCAACGCATGTAGGTCCTTTTGGATTACTTCAACTTGCTGCAGATGGGATTAAGCTTTTTACAAAAGAGGATATTATTCCTCAACATGCTAATAAGTTTATATTTGCCATTGCCCCTGTTATTACAGCAGCTACAGCATTTATTGCTTTAGCAGCTGTTCCTGTATTCCCAGATTTTACAATATGGGAATGGGTACCATTTTTAGGGGGTGTATTTGTTCCCTCAATTGCTGCTGATATCAATGTAGGAATTTTATTTGTTCTTGGAATGATGGCATCTGGGCTTTATGGTCCACTACTTGCTGGTATGGCACAAGCAAACAAATGGGGTATTATTGGATCTGCTAGAACAGCAATTCAGTTTCTTTCTTATGAAGTTGTGACAGGGCTTTCTATTTTGGCACCTATTATGATAGTTGGGTCTTTATCTTTTGTTGATTTTAACAATTACCAAACAGATGGTTTATGGATGGTTGTTTATCAACCAGTTGCGTTTATTCTCTTTATTATTGCAGGTTTTGCAGAGACAAACAGAACACCATTTGACCTTCTTGAACATGAAGCAGAGATTATTTCTGGTTATGTAACAGAGTATTCTGGTATGCGATGGGGACTATTCTTTATTGGTGAGTATGCAAATATGATTACCATTGGTATTATTGCCTCTGTGGTTTTCCTTGGTGGATATAATGATTTCTGGTTTATTCCAGCTTGGATTATGATTATTCTTAAGATAGCCTTTTCATTCTTCTTTATGTTGTGGGTAAGAGCCTCTTGGCCACACGTAAGACCTGATCAATTGATGTGGTTATGTTGGAAAGTACTAATGCCATTAGCCGTAATTAACATTCTTATTACTGGTCTAGTGATAATGATATAAGGGAAAGAGATGAGTTTAGAACAATTTAAAGACAGAAATGTCGGAACACAAAATTATGTAAAACTAGATTTAGAGCATACCCCGACAGAGGGTTGGTGTAAATTTAAACAAGTAGTTAAAAGAACATTCCAACCTGAACTTTTTCAGGGACTGGGTGTAACACTTAGAGAAATGATAAATGCACTCTTTAGAAACAAAATGCATACAACTAAGTATCCATTTGAGAAGTTACCAATTTCTCCTCGTTATAGAGCTGTACATGACATGCTCAGATTAATGGAGTCGGGAAACTATCGTTGTATTGGTTGTGGACTTTGTGAAAAAATCTGTATTTCAGACTGTATTGCAATGGAGACAAAATATGACGAAAATCAAAGAAAAGAGGTATCTGAATATACCATTAACTTTGGTCGTTGTATTTTTTGTGGTTACTGTGCAGAAGTTTGTCCAGAGTTGGCAATTGTCCATGGTGGACGTTTTGAAAATGCTTCAGAACAGAGAGCAGGTTTTTCATTATTTGAAGATATGTTAACGCCAATGGATCAGTTAAATCAACAACAAGAGTATGCAGGATTTGGTGCCATTAGCCCTAATGCAGACGAAAATATTAAATCAACGCCATTAGCGTACTAGGAAAGGAGAAAAAATGTATGAATCTATAGCCTTTTATGTATTTGCAATATCGACAACAATTTTGTTCTTGATTACTGTAATGAGTAAAAACGTTCTTTATGCCATGACAGCTTTAGCAGCTGGTATGGTTATGATTTCTGGTTTCTTCTTTCTTTTAGGAGCAGATTTCTTAGGTGTTGTTCAACTTGTTGTCTATGTAGGAGCTGTTATGGCACTTTACGCATTTGGTATGATGTTCTTTGATGCAACTAAAGACATTAAAGAGAAACATCAAAATCCTGCTTTAGTATTTTTATTAGGTGGACTAATGGCACTTGTGTTTGTTGTTATGTTCTCTGCACCAATTATTGGTGATAATATAAAAGCGTTTTATCCAGTTATTGAAGGTGTAGGAAATGCACAAGCTGTTGGTATGGTTCTTTTTACTAAGTATTTGGTACCGTTTGAAGTAGCAGGACTTCTATTATTAGTTGCAATGATTGCTGGTATTATTTTAGCTGGTAAGAAAATGGATTACTCTTTAACGGAGTCAGAAGCTGCTGATGAAGAGATGAAAATAGAACCGAATAGTATAGAGATTCAAAAAGGAGATGCATAATGTTAGAGATTGGTGTAAATCATTATCTCATACTTTCAGGTTTACTGTTTAGTATTGGTTTTATGGGAGTACTAAGAAGAAAAAATCTTTTGATGCTTTTCTTTGCTACTGAAGTTATGTTAAATGCTGTAAATATTGCTTTTGCAGCTATTGGAAATTATTATGGTGACTTATCTGGGCAAATGTTTGCTTTCTTTGTTATCGCTGTTGCAGCTTCAGAAGTAGCTGTTGGTTTAGGACTTTTAATCTTACTTTACAAAAAGTATGGTTCATTAGATCTTGATGTAATCTCATCAATGAAAGGATAAGAAATGGATATGAATATGGAAAGTTTAGTATACATAGCACTTTTTGCTCCTTTTGTTGGATCAATGTTTGCTGGACTACTATTTGGTAATGCACCAAGAACACACTTAACAGGAATAGTTGCTTCAATTTTAATTTTTGTGGCATTTCTTGCATCGGCAACGTTAGCGTATCATGTAGCAACCGTTGGTCCAGTACATGTAAAAATGATGGACTGGATTACGATTGGTGATTTGAGTATACCTTTTGGTTTCCTCGTAGATCAAATTTCAGTTACTATGATGGTGGTTGTAACACTTGTTTCAACCATTGTTCATATCTATGCTACAGGTTATATGGATCATGATAAGTCTTACAACAGATTCTTCTCTTACTTATCAGCATTTGTTTTCGCAATGATGATTTTAGTAATGTCAGATAACTTTGCTGGACTGTTTATTGGTTGGGAAGGTGTTGGTGTTTGTTCATGGTTACTGGTAGGTTTCTGGTATCATAAAAAAGACAGACCTTTTGAAGAAAACCCTTCAATCTCTCCTTCATGGGCAGCAAATGAAGCGTTCATTATGAACCGTGTTGCTGACCTTGGAATGTTGGTTGGTATCTTCTTAATTTACTGGAACATTGGTTCTTTACAATATGATGTTGTATTTGAAGCAATGCCAAATCTTGCAGATGGAATCTTAGTTTCAATTGCCATTGCACTCTTTATTGGTGCAATGGGGAAATCAGCTCAGTTTCCATTACATACATGGCTTACTGATGCGATGGAAGGTCCTACTCCAGTTTCAGCACTAATTCACGCTGCGACAATGGTAACAGCTGGGGTATTCTTAGTAATTCGTTCTAACCCACTTTATAGTTTAGATGCTGTTTCAGGTGTTTCAATGTTCATTGCCATACTTGGTACTTTTGTTGCCTTCTATGCCGCATCGATGGCATTGATTGCTAGAGATATTAAACGTATTGTTGCACTTTCAACGCTTTCACAATTAGGTTATATGTTTGCAGCTGCTGGACTTGGAGCATATTGGATTGCACTTTTCCACCTAGCAGCTCACGCATTCTTTAAAGCACTTCTTTTCTTAGGTGCTGGTAATGTTATGCATGCAATGGATGATGAACTTGATATCTTTAAAATGGGTGGACTGAAAACAGCCATGAAAGCATCTTACTGGTATATGGGTATTGCATCATTTGCACTTGCTGGTCTTCCGTTTATGGCTGGTTTCTATTCTAAAGATGCAATTATTGAAACAGCATTTAATGAGGGTACTTTTATTATTTGGGGAATGTTAGTGATTACTGCTGGTATGACAGCATTCTATTCTTTCAGACAAGTATTTTTCTCGTTCCATGGTGAAAAACGTTATGAGCCTTTAGGCTTCCACCCACATGATATGTATAAATATGTATTAATTGCAATGGCACCATTAGCGATATTGGCTGTTTCATTTGGTTGGTTAATGGGTTACTATAAAGAGTTTATTTATGGACTTAATGAAAGTGTTCAATACGAGATGAGTGATCATACTCATCATTTGGCTATCTACTTAGCAGCATTGGTAGTCGTAATTGCTATTGGCGCTATATTCCTTGCATGGAAAAAGTACGGTGGTGAAGGTGATAAAGCTTGGAAAAGAGATGAGGCGTTTGAACAATCATTTATTTATAAGTTACTTGAGAACCAATATTATGTTCCTAAGTTCTATGATGAATTTATTGTTAAACCATACACAATCACTTCGGCTAAGTTTTGGGAAATTGATAAAGCAATGGTTGATGGATCAGTTGATAAAATAGGTAGAGCTTGTTTAAAAATAGGTGACACAACCAGAGGAATGCAGAATGGTAACTTGTCATCATACCTTAACTGGATGGGTCTGGGTGCCTTGATTTTAGTTCTTGTTGCTGCATTTTCAACGATAACAACAGAGAGTATTGTTGAGTGTCTTAGAGCAGTAGCTGGAAAGGGAGAATAGATGGACGCGATATTAAGTATATTAATATTTTTTCCTGCTTTAGCAGGGTTTTTAGGTTTTATTGTTGACAAAAACTCAGCAAAAGTTTATGGTATTGCAGTAGCAACCATTGAGTTACTTTTAGCACTTTGGTTATGGGCTAAATTTGATACTACAAATGGTGGTATGCAATTTACAGAAAAAGTGTCACTTATTTCTGACTTTGGTATTTCTTATAATGTAGGTGTTGATGGTATTTCACTATTTATAGTAATTATGGCAGCACTTATTACGCTTCTAGGAATTATTTTACTTAGACCTGACACAAAGAATATGAAAAATATGATTGTTTCTCTTCTTTTCTTAGAGATGACAATGGTAGGTGTATTCTTAACATTAGATGCAATTGTTTTCTACTTGTTCTGGGAGCTTTCTTTAGTACCAATGTTATACATCATTGGTGCATGGGGTGGACCAACAAGAGTTTATGCAGCTGTTAAGTTCTTCCTCTATACCTTTGTTGGATCATTAATTATGTTAGTAGGTCTTCTTTCGATGGCTTATCTTTATCATGATGCGAATGGTGTTTGGACATTCTCTTTACTCGATTGGTATACTTTACCATTAACAGAGACACAACAGTTTTGGTTGTTCTTGGCTTTTTTTGCTGGTTTTGCTATCAAAGTGCCAATGTTTCCATTCCATACTTGGTTACCACATGCTCACGGTCAAGCACCGACAATTGGTTCTGTAATTCTTGCAGCTGTGCTGCTTAAAATGGGTACTTATGGATTTGTTAGATTTTCATTACCAATTTTACCAGATGCTTCAGTAACATTTACGCCGTTCATTATGGTACTGTCACTAATTATGGTTATCTATACAGCCATGATCGCTTTTGCTCAAAAAGATATGAAGCAAGTTATTGCTTATTCCTCAGTTTCACACATGGGTGTGATTATGCTGGGTGTGTTCGCAATGAATGCTGAAGGTCTTGGTGGATCTGTATTCTTGATGTTATCACATGGTATTGTTTCAGGTGCATTGTTTATGCTTGTTGGTGTAATTTATGAGCGTACAGGTACAAAAATTATGGATGAGTTTGGTGGTCTTGCTGCTGTTATGCCAATCTATGCAACAGTATTTGGTATTATGCTGATGGCATCAGTTGGTCTTCCATTGACTATTGGTTTCGTTGGAGAATTTTTAGTACTTTTAGGTTTCTATCAAGTATCACCTATTGGAACAATTTTAGCTGCTACAACAATTATTATTGGGTCAGTTTATATGTTAGCTCTATTTAAGAAGTCATTTTTTGGTCCAGTAAGACATGAGAAAAATTTAGGATTAAAAGACTTAGATAAAAGAGAATTGTCAGCGTTAATTCCATTGGTACTTATTACTATTTGGTTAGGGGTTTATCCTAATCCAGTATTAGGACCAATTGATAACTCTGCACAGAAAATTTTAGTTGACATGGAAAACAGAGCCATCTCTCCTGCTACTAAAGAAGCAATTATACTTTCGAAAAAGGAGGCAAACTAATGTTAGAACCTGTAAATATTTCCCTAGAGTCACTTAACTTGATGACCCTTATGCCAATGCTTATAGCCGTTGGTGGTGGTTTACTTATTTTAATTATTGATTTAATAAAAGACAATCTTCATAAGTCTCTTTATGTGATTCTAACAGTACTGATTTTATTGATTAATCTTGGGGTTACATTGGGCTTAAATTATGGAGCAAGTGAAAAAGGTTTCTTTGATATAATGTTAATCGACGGGGTATCAATTATTTCTCAAGTTCTTATTTTAGTTGCGTCAATTTTGTTTATACCATTGGCGTTAACTTCTAAAAGATTCCATGAGTATTCTTATCCTGAGTTCTTTGCATTATTTATGTTTATGATTGCTGGTTTCCAGTTTATGGTAAGTTCAGATAATTTAATTTTAGTTTTTCTTGGTCTTGAAACAGCATCGCTTTCACTTTATACTTTAATAGCCATGCATAATAGAGCTAATTCATTTGAAGCAGCTGTTAAATACTTTACTATGGGTGCATTAGCAGCAGCTTTCTTTACAATGGGTTCAGCCGTACTTTACGGTGTGTCTGGTTCATTAGAACTGGGTCAAATTGCTACGGCTATTGCAGATAGAATAAATGAGCCTGGAATTATGATTTTACTTCTTGGTGGTGCAGGGTTATTATTAACTTCATTTGCATTTAAACTTTCACTTTTCCCATTCCATACATGGGCACCAGATGTTTATGAAGGAGCTTCAGCACCTTTAGCTGGATACATGTCAGTTGTTCCTAAAGTAGCAGCATTTGTTGTTTCTATGAGAATCTTTGAGATGTTTATTGACCTTCAAATCTTATGGGTTCAAAACATGATTATTTTCCTTGCTGTAATCACAATGACATTGGCAAACTTAATGGCATTGGTACAGCAAGATGTTAAGCGTATGTTAGCTTATTCATCTATCTCTCATGCTGGTTTTGTAATGGTTGCTATTGCACTGGCTACAGATAAAGCAAATACAGGGGTATTTTTATACTATGCGCTTTTCATGTTCACTAACTTAGGTGCATTTGCTATGTTATGGGTTAGTAGACATAAAGATAGAATCCACCATGAAAGATTTGACCACCCTTATGAGAAATTTTCTGGGATGATTAAAATCATGCCTATGGGTGCTATTGTAATGGCATTGTTCATGTTATCTTTAGCTGGTGTTCCACCATTCTCTGTGTTCTGGGGTAAGATTTATCTTATGTCTGCAACAGTAGACGCTGGATATATTTGGTTGGCAGTTGTAATGGGTCTTAATTCAGCTATAGCTGCTTACTACTATTTAAAGCTGATTGTCTTCATGTTCTTAAAAGAGCCTACAGAAGCAGTAACGCAAGAGACTACTTATTACAATGTTTCAAAACCACTATTAACAATTCTTGGTTTTGCTGTATTTGTAACAGTAGGATCTATCTTATTAGTTAATCCATTAATTGAATATATTTCGGTTATGGTTCAAGCTTCTAACTTTGGGATATAATCTTTATTATATCTCCTAAGTGTTTTGATATTTAGTATTAGAACACTTTCTATTCTTTCTATTTTTTTTCACCTTTTTCGATTTCCTTTTCACTTTTCAAACTTTTACTTTTTAAATTAATTTTTATTTTTTAATATATAAATAAAATTTTATTTATTTTTAATTTTTAAGCATGTTAATAATTATTAGATTGTATAATATTATTTATTGTTAAATAAATAATATTATGGAGTTCGATTATGAAAAAAAAGATAGCAATAGTTTCAAATTTATCTTGGAATTTATATAACTTTCGTTTGTCACTGATGTATGCAATGCGTGATGCAGGTTATGAGGTTGTGGCAATTGCTCCTTATGATAGATACAGTCAAAAAATTATTGATGCAGGATTTGAATTTCATGATATTAAAATGAATGCACAAGGGATTAATCCGATAGAGGATATGAAAACAACCTATGCATTCTATAAACTATTTAAACAGATTTCACCAGATGTTTTATGTCAATATACGATTAAACCAAATATTTATGGTTCGTTTGTTGCTAATATACTAAATATTAAAATGATTAATAACATTGCTGGATTGGGTACACTTTTTATAAAAGATGGATTGGTTACAAAAATAGCAAAAGTTTTATATAGAATATCTCAATCTAAGGCTGATAGGGTTTTCTTTCAAAATAGAGACGACCTTAAGTTCTTTATTGACAAAGGAATAGTGAGAGCTCAAAAGTGTGATGTTTTACCAGGCTCAGGAGTTGATACCAATAGGTTCAGACCACAATACAGGGAGCAGGGTGAAAAGGTTAGATTTCTTTTAATTGCTAGAATGATTTGGGAAAAAGGTATAGCTGAATATGTTCAAGCTGCTAGAGAAATAAAGAAGGTACACCCCAATGTTGAGTTTTGTCTATTAGGGTTTTTAGATGTTCAGAATCCTGGAGCCATAACACAAAGAGAAATGGATAATTGGGTAAATGAAGGAGTTATCAATTATTTAGGGGTTAGTGATAAAGTTGATGAAGTAATTCAATCTGCTGATTGTGTGGTTCTACCCTCTTACTATCGAGAAGGAACACCCAAAACTTTGTTAGAGAGTGGAAGCTCTGGTAAGCCCATCATTACTACTGACAATGTAGGGTGCAGAGATGTTGTTGACCATCGAGTAAATGGGTTCATATGTGAACCTAGATCTTCAGAAGATTTAAAACTCAAAATAGAAATGTTTTTAGAATTAAGTTATGAAGAGAGACTTGAAATGGGTAGAAATAGTAGAGAGAAAATGAAAAAAGAATTCGATGAGAAATTGGTTATCAACAAATATCTCGATTTGTTGAGAGAAGAGAGTGTTGTTAAGCCTTTAGTTGCATCTCAATTGTTATCTAAGGTATAAGCGTCTAATTTCTTATAAACTCTGTGCATCATTTTCATCCATGAATGGGGTAGAGGGTATTTTTTGTTAGGTAAGAGCCAGTCTTGTTCTTCACAGTAGTATATGACATACTCATCACTAAACTTTAAAGCTTTATAAAGCGTTTTTTCTATGTCATGGACTGATGACTTGTCCAGAGTAGTAAACGCATCATAAGAGCTTTTTTGACCTTTGTTGAAGACCATGAATCCAACTTGAACATCATTTGACCATGATAACCGTTCACTTTTGGGTAAAACCCAGTGTAGATTTGGATTGAGAGTATCATTGTATTTATCTTTAGCAATGTCTTTTTTCCTCCATTGATAGGCATAGCCAAAGTCTGCATTTTTACGATACTTATAACTTTCTCCCATATCATGTAGAGAAGCTTCTTTTTGAAGTCCTTGTTTGAGACCTGTAAAAATGGCACCATGATATTCATTTTCTCTAGGTAAGCCCATGTCTATGACAACAGGGTAGTTTTTGTTTGAGTTACTATGAGATAATGATGGACCTAAATATACAAGTGTGACCAGTTCAGGATAAGCATCTGTCATAGCAGACATAATTTTTTTAAATTGCAAACTAACTTGATTCATATGCTGTTGAAAAGAGTATTTCTTGTTGCTATAGGCATGTTGATCAACCCATTTAGGTTCAGCTCCTTGTTTTTGATGTGTTGTATATTTATTGGGTTTTAATTTGATTTCCTCTAAAGTCGGAAATTTGTAGTTAACCATCTGTTTAGCAGATTGGGTATAAGGTTCGTCATCGAAAACGATTCCTTTGAAGCCTAAGTCTTTGGATACTTGTGCTACTACAGCAAAATTCTGAGCCACACGGTTCCATGCTTTATTATTCCAAAAGTCTGCAGGAAAATGAATATTAATTTGTAAAAAGTTATGTCTTTGTCGCTTGTAAAGATTTTTTAAACCTTTAAGTTCCTGCCAAACTTTTTTATACGTAACGGTTTGATTTTTTTTCATAACCAAGTCAGTAAAAGAGTTCCCTACAACCACAAAACCAGAAAATGGCAGTTGTGAAATTGTCGCATGATTTTCAATGAGATTTTCAGCCATATGGGGAAACCAACCATTACCTTCTGCTAAAATAAGATGTTTCTCTTTTGCTAAAAGTATTGAAGATAATATGAAGATAATGAGGAAAAGTGCTTTCATTGATATTATGCCTTTTTCTTAAATAATAACATAATTTTGTTATTATTTCACAACAAAAAAGAATATAAGGAATAAACTTGGT
>CACVAR010000208.1:21214-26217 GCA_902727905.1 uncultured Sulfurovum sp.
TTGTTTATGGCATTTTTTATGAAGTATGGGGGTAATATAATTTTAATGCTTTTAGGAGATAGACGTGCTAATTATGGAGAAATAATTGAAGCGAGTTCTTTATCTTTCTCTGTGGCTTGGTTTATTATTGCTTTGGTTGTTGCTACCTTTGCTGAGTTTAAAGGGAGTAAAAATCGTGTTATGGTTGCCTATGCTATTACTATTATGATGTTTTTCTTTTTCTCATCCATACTTAATATGTTTGCAGCACGTTATGTTGCTGTAATAATGCCATTTATTATTATTGCTATTGGGTATTTACCAAAACATTTTAAACAGGGAACCTATTTGTTTTTGTTTGCCTATAATATTTTTGCATTTAAATATTGGCTAAAATTGACCATACTATAAAGAAAGAGTTCGAATATGATATATATTAAATGGATTGCCCAGCGTATAATTTTTTTAAGAAGAAATTTAATTGAATGGTGGAAAAAGCTTGTTTATCAAAAACCATCACAATTTTTACTACATCGTTTTAATGCACATACTTGTCCCTATGAATCAATGATTTTTTATTCCTTTTTTGGGCGTGTACTTTTTAATTTAAAAGAGTTTATGGCTTTAGTAACAAATGATAGAGTTTTTAAAAAGAGTATTAACCTTGATGGTATGGATAAAGAGATTAATTATGATGAGCTTTATAAAAAAGGAAGTCATCAATATCTTTATC
The DNA here is from genome assembly GCA_902727905.1 of uncultured Sulfurovum sp. GTDB lineage: Bacteria > Campylobacterota > Campylobacteria > Campylobacterales > Sulfurovaceae > UBA1140. Next base: position 21,927 of record CACVAR010000208.1, read on the forward strand.
CAAAATCTCCGATGCTTAACAGTTCATCTATGCATATTAGTGATGCTTATTATCAAAAGATAGCCAATTCACTTTCTTTAGCTTATGAGTATGAAACTAAAGAGAAGGATATGAGTAGAGAGTGGGAACGTATTTCAAAAGAGTTTAAAACTCTATTTTTTGATGAAAATAATAAATTGAAGAGAGAGAGTTTAGAAAACTTCCGTGGAAATCCTAAAATATATAATAGTATTTTTAATGACCAGTATATTTATATTGATAAAGAAAGTTCTTATGCTAAAAATTATCTCTATGCTGTAGATTTAGTATCAGAATATCATCGCTATGCAACTAAGATAGATTCTGCTTTATTAGCTTCTGTTTCAGAAAGTGCTGCTGGTGCTTATTTGAGTGTCAATTATCGAGCTAAGAAGTTGAGTGACCAATTACTATTACATATGGTTGTTGTAAATGACATTATAAAAAATATACCTCAGCCAAGTGGAACAAAAGAAGTCATTTTAGACATTGGTACAGGTTTTGGAGGAACAGCTAGACTCTTATCTTATTATAGGGAGAACAGCACACAAGTTCTTGTAGATTTACCAGAAACCTTAATGTTAACAGCTTACTATCTCAAATATAATTTTCCTAATAAAAAGATAGCGTTACTAGAAGATATAGAGAATAATTTAGAAAACTTCTCTGAGTTTATTTTGGATTACGATTTTGTTATTGTCCCACCATTTATATTAGATTATTTAGACAAGAAGAGTATTGACTTAGTTATGAATATTGCTTCATTGGCTTTTATGTCTAAGGAGTATTTGGACTATTATTTAGAACATATTGATAGAGTTTTAAAAGATGGTAGCTACTTTTATTCTCTTAATACAACAGAAGATAGTGAATGGGGTATAGGTTCAAACAATTGGGAGTTTAAGTCAAATTATTTAACCGTTAGTCATGAGTTTAACAACCGTTTTTCTTATCCTCAATGGTTGGGTAAAAAGTTGGAAAAATAGTTTAGCTTTTTATCCGACTCGCTTTAGCTTACTTTTTTAGTTTTGTATAAACAGTATAAAACTTTGTAAAAATTAAATAGTAGGCTATAAAAACATGAAGCCACATCATCCCAATAATTCCATAGAACTCTAAGATAATAGGGGCAAAAAATACATTTATAATTGCTGCTGAGATAAGAATTTTATTTAAAGCTTTTGTTTCCTTGATGGTAACAAGCATATTGGTAAACTGGCTTGCGTAGGGAAAAACGATGAGTAATAGGGCTGAAAGTTGTAGGAGTTGAACATTGAGTTCTGTAATGTTTTCTTTACTAATAATCTCTAGTATCTCTCTAGCAAAAAGATAGACAAGTGCTGAGAGTGGTACCATAATGAGTAATATGAGTAACGAGAGTTGTTTATTACGTTTTATAAAGCTTTGGTTAGAGTTCTGATACACACCTAAGAGATAAGGATACATAACACGTGTAATTGGGTCTAGTAAGTTTCCTATGGCAAACATAATTTTTAGAGCAAGAGCATAATAACCTAGAATAAGTGGTGAAACAAAAAAACCTACAATAATGGTTGAAGCTGTACTGTAAAATTCAACAGCTATTTTAGAAGTGAATATGTACCATCCATCTTTGAGGTAAAAAAGAACTTGAGCTTTCTGAAGAGAAACGAATTTAATATGAAACTTCTTATGACTTAGATAGAGTGCTAAGAACCCAACAAGTAGGGCTGTTATACTATGTAGAAGCATTAATAGAGCTATATCTTCAGGTTTACGAATAAATAGTATAACCAGTATAAAAAATGAGAGTTTCAAGAAGCCATTTAAGTACATAATAAAACGCATTTTTTCAATACCTTGAAAAAACCATAAAGGAAGGAGTACATTCCCTAAAATCATACCATACGAGTAAAAAATAAGCTCTTGGTACAGGTGTAGTTTTTCTACACTATAGGTAGTTAGGGTTATAAGCATTAAAAAAAGTAGAGCCAGTGATAATTTGATAAAAAGTACCGATGAAAAAATTTCATTTATTTTTTGAGGATTATCTTTATGCAGTGAAATATGATAAGTAGCTGATAAGTCAAAACCATAGTCAGCGAAAGTCATACCATAAGTTGCAATGGCAAAGACAAAGGCATAAATACCAAAGCCTTCCATTCCTAAGGTTTGAATGAGTATGGGTATTAAAAAAAGAGGTAGAACATAGTTTATGAGTTGTAAGCTACTTAAAGCTATAAAGTTGTCAGTTAAGCGTTTGAACGTACTATCTGCTGACAAGTTGTCTTCTTTTAGAGTTCGACTTCATGCCATGCTTGTGTATTACACTCTCTATAAGAGGTTAGCATTTCGTCAATATTATATGACCAGTGCATTACAATGGGGTGAATGGTTGCATTTTTATGTGTTTGACTGTAGATATCTACACCTAATCTCACACGTTGATACTCATGGAACTGTTCTGAAAAAGAAATGAATAACACGTCTGCATCTGATTTTTGGTGTAGTCTATCGTTCGCAAACTTGGCAACCATATCTAAAAAGCTAGTAAGTATAAGTCCACAACGTGGAATAATTTTTCCATCTTCATTAATAAAACCAGCTGCTAAATCATGTTCATAGTCATCATTTTTAAGAAATGCTTTTCCATCAACATTGATAAAACTGTCGGCCAAAGTTTTGTTCTTTTTTAATGCTTTAAAAGCACGATTTTTTAAATTTCGTTCAGAGACCAAACGCACCGATTCAGCACGAATATACTTTTGTCCCTCAACCATCTCATCTATGAACTCTTCTGCTGCTAACATGGCATCCTCATCTAAATTATTAAGTAAAATAGTCGGAATAATTTTAAATTTATGTTGATGTTCCTGAATTATTTCTCGAGAAAGTTCATTAGCAAAAGTCATATTACGTTTTGCCCATTCTTTGTTTTCTTCTTCTATTGGTAGTGAAAAATGTGCAATTTCAAGAACAATAACGGTTGGGGTATCTCTTTTAATAAGTTGTTTGTTAATAAGCTCTTTTAAGGTATTAAGTTTTTGATGAGACCATTCGTCATAGGGAATGGTTGGAGCTGAGTATTCTTTTTCATTGCTAGGGGTAATACAGACTTCGATGGTTTATCCTTTATTAGTTTGTGAGAGGGTAAAGTTCTCATACCAAAGCTGGAAAATAAAGATTCTCCATAGCTTATATTTATATGCATCATTACCTGCATAAAACTGATCACGAATGTTGAGTATAGAAGAAGTATAAAAGATATTATCTTTATCTAACCTTTTTTTATTAATTTGTAAATATAAAATATCTTTTAGAATTCCCTTCATCCAAGTAGAAAAAGGAATATCAAATCCAGACTTTGGACGGTCAATAAGCTCTTTAGGAATGTACTGATGGGCTATCTCTTTTAAGAGGTGCTTTTTAATACCATCTTTAATTTTTATAGATGAGGGTACATTTGCCATATGTTCAATAAGCGCTATATTTAAAAAAGGTGTTGCAAGTTGAATACCTAAGTGATTCATGGAAGAGTAGCTTTTTACAAGCTCTCCATCAGTCATGGTTGTTTTAAAGTAAGAACCAATGACTTTGTCTACGGTTTCGGAATACCCTGAGAAATGAATGTTGTCAAAACTTGTTTCTATGGGTTTGGTATAGTTTTGAATATGTGTATGGAGTTCTTCTTCCATAAAGAGTGTGTTTCTTGAATGTATCATTTTTGGGATATCATCAGCAAGAAGAAGTTGTGATAGTCTATGTTGTTTTTTTGGTAGGTTCTTATGGTTTTTTACATAAGGTAACTTATTGAGTTTAATACTATTGAGTGACTTAGAAAGAAGTTCTTTTATGGGCATAGGAACTTTTTGCAGATAGTGGAAAAATTGTACATCTTCAGCTGTTGCAAATACCTCATCCCCACCATCACCAGCAATGAGCGTACTAATGTTCTTTTCTTCTAATAGTTGGCTGGTTAAAATAGTTGGCGTACTGGCATGATCGGCAAATGGTTCATCATAAATTTGACACATTTTTGGTATGAGTTCTAAGGCATCTTTCTCACTAAAATAATATTCTGTATGATTGGTTCCCAAGTACTTAGCAATCTCTTTTGCATGAGGTGCTTCATTAATCTCTTTTTCATGAAAGCCTATGGTAAAGGTATCTATTTTTTGGTTATGTTGTTTTTGGCAAAGTGCTGCTAAAGTTGAACTGTCATAGCCTCCTGAAAGGGAAAGTCCAAACTTAGACTCTTGGGTCTCTTCTTCTACGATTTGATTTAATAGAGAGT
>CACVAR010000208.1:26317-27938 GCA_902727905.1 uncultured Sulfurovum sp.
TTGTTTAGAAAAGCCATTTTACTATTTGTATAGTCTTTTGCCATAGCATCTAAGCTTGATAGCTTTTTGTTGGTACATAAGATGTAAAGTTCGTCATTACTAAAAGTTAATATATCATTAGACTTTTGGTGTATGGAGAGTTTATTATTTGTAGGTTGGATAGAAACTAAAAAAGTTTTCATTTATTGTTTCCTTATACTTTGGATAGCTTTGTTGACATAGTACCATAATAGCAGTACATGTATAAATGTAACAAGTAAAAAGGCAATGATTAATCCACTGGCTTGATAAAAGTAAATAGCCACAGGTACTAAAAGAAAGTTAAGTAGCACTGTATAGTTCATGACGCGCATGTAGTAGTTTGTTTGTTTCATAATAATCAATGCATTTGAAAGTAGTCCTCCAAAGGGATAGGTTAATATTCGTAGTAAAAATAGACTTAAAAGATAAGAAATAGTTGTTTGATAAGAGCCTTGGACTAAGTACACTAGATTGTCCACAAAGTACTCTGACAACATGAGCAATATTGAGGTAGTGACAATAAAGAGCAATGAAGTACGTTTTAAGAAATGTACAAATAGTTGGAAATTTTCTTTATATTTACGTGCTAAATAGGGATAAAGCGTTTGGTTCAAAGGTTCAAATATTCCTGCAATTGCAAGTACGATTTTTTCAGCTATAGCATAATACCCCACAAGAACATTATTGGTGAAAAGTCCTAGAAGTAGAAGGTTTGTTGTAGTGTACATAGAGACATAGAAGCGCGACAAAAAGACATGCCAACCATCTATAAAATATTCTTTTATGGTTGTAAAACTCTGAAGTTGAAAGTGGATATTAAATTCTTTGTGAATAAGGTAAAGTGACGCTAATCCAGCAAGAATAGCACCTAAAGAAAAGAAAAGTGGTACTAAATGGATATCGCTCTGTTCTTGAACAAAAACAAAAATAGCAATGGTAAAAATGGACTTGGATACTAAGTTTAAATAAGTAATGTACTTCATCTTTTCCATACCTTGAAAGAAGCATACCGGAAATAAAAATTGTCCAATCACAGAACCAAAAGTTAAAAAATAGATTTCCCAATGCTCTGAAAACTTATTAAAACTAAAAACAATTAAAGTTAGAATAGAAAGACTTAAAAGAAGCAAGACAAATTTAATGCTCATGACTGAAGAGAAAATTTCGATGGTTTTTGTTTTATTTTCACGGTGAATAGAAATTTCTTTAGTAGCTGTGAGGTTAAATCCATAGTCTGTAAGAATTCCAAAATAGGCTATGGTAGCTGTAGCAAAAGCCAATAATCCAAAATATTCTATGCCAAGTACTTTTACAAGATATGGTAAGGTTATAAGAGGTAAAATATAATTTGCAGCTTGTAAAACTGTTAAAGAGATAAAGTTAGACTTTAAACTATTATATTCTTCATCCTTTAAATTCTTCAAATATATCCTTTCCCCATCTATAAAAGTAATTTTTAAATAGCTTTTAAATTGTAACATATGTTAATATAAAATAATATAAAAATAAGCTTAAAGATGTCATAATCTGTTTAAGTTAATAATTAAGAGGTAATATGAGAGCAACACATACCAATGCTGATATGTCCCATCAAAATGGT
>CACVAR010000209.1 GCA_902727905.1 uncultured Sulfurovum sp.
GTTTCTTTAAAATGGCAGCAACTTTTTTCTTAACATCAAAAGCCATTTTCATTTTTCTGCTTTTTGAGCCTTTTAGATAGCCATCTAAATTAATATAAACGGCTTTTAAACCTTTTAAAGACTTATTGGTTTTTTGATATTTCTCTTGTCCTAAAATAACTGGCTTTTTTGCCTTAGGATAATAAGTCGGTTTCTTTTTGCTTGTTTTCTTTTGCGTACTCTTATTTTGGGTACTTTTTTTGTGTTCAACTTTCTTTTTTTGTTCAGAACTCTTCTTGTTCTCACTCTTTTTCTTCTCTTGAGGCTTCTGCTTTGCTTGTTCTTTTTGCTTCTTCTCTTCTACGTGCTTTTTGGTTTGTGTTTTTGTCTCTTCAGCAAAAGCTAAAGTAGACAAAAACAACAAAGAAAAAATCAACAAAAATTTTTTATTAAGCATAAGTTACTCCTCAAATTTATAAAGTGCTGCTTGAACAATCGCCCATAATGAAATCATGTTAAAAAATGACCACATCAAGTTAACGCTGTATCCTGTTAAATAGATTCGCTCACCAATTAAATGCATGGTTGTCGCATAAATAATGGCGATGGCATAAAGCCCAATCAAGCCCATCTGAACCCGTACCATGGAAAGATAATTACCAGCTTTGGCTGTTTTTGAAGTAACCACAAACCTAATGGGTTTTCGTCGTGCCACATCCCAGAATGCTCTAAGAATTATGGGGAAAATCGCAATAAAGAATTGCCCTCCACGATTGGAGTTTATCCCCCACGTGGCTATTAATAATGCCATTTGGTTAAAGAATAAAAATGGAATTAAGTGGATAAAAAAATCCATCGAATAACTCTGTACAGGTGCAATGTTCGTAAACATAAAGATAATCGGTGAAAAAAGTAAAATGGTTAACCAAATCGCCCCTGTGTAGGACCAAAATGTAGAAAAGTACATCATCTTTTGACCCAAAGAGAGACCCGATTTAAAAAACCTTGAAAACTCTTTGGTTACCAAGTCAATGGTTCCCCCTGCGTATCTAAAACGCTGTGCTGACCAAGTAATTAAATCCAAAGGTGAAAGCATTTTAGACTCTACATCGGGGTGCATTACCGACTTGTACTTTTTTTGTTTATGTGCATGAACCAAAAGAGATGTGTAAATATCCTCTGATGTATGGTACGAAATGTACTCAACATCAAGCTCTTTAATCGCTTCATCTCTATCTTTGGCTTCTAAAACTCTGTCAACCCAACGCGAAATGGCCACACGACGCAGTGCAGAGGTTCTATGAATGGACGTTGCTCCACAACAAAATGAAGCATTATAGTTATTTCTTCTTCGTTGAATTACGTCAAAGAACATTGCCGGGTCATTGGCAAAAACATCTTCCCCAACCTTTACTTTTCCAAAGAACTTTTGGAAGAAGTTTGCACTCTTCTTAGCAACTGTACCATACTTATCGTGCCAGCTATCTTCAAGGTTTTTACCTTCAGATAAATCACAAAACCACTGAGGTGTTTGTACCCATGCCACAGCATCGTCTTTAAAGTAACCCATGGTGTTGAGTAAGATGTTCGGAAACAATCTAGTGTCAGAGTCAATAATAACAATGAAATCACCTAAAGACTCATCCATCGCATTGGTAATCGCTCCAGCTTTACGACCTTTTGAAGAAGTTCTCAACACTTGTGGAACACCCTCTTCTTTTGCCATTTTGGTCATTTCATCATTACCACTGTCATCGAGTAAATAATAACAAACATCCCAAGTGTCAAGTTTTTTAACTTTCTTGGCTGCCCAAATGGTCTCACGTACCAAAGCTGGATCTTCATTAAATACAGGAATGTAAACATCTATCTTAATTTTTTTATCTCGATAAATACTTATCTGATCTTCTTCAACAACATCGTCCATGGTTTTAGGAGCTAACTGTTTTTTTGTATCGTTCACTTTCCAAAAGTTCACCACTACCAAAATGGTACCAATGAACATCATACTCTCAGCAAATGCCAAAGGAATGGCAAACCATAAGGCATCCATATTCAAAGATGCTGTCCAACGGTAATGTAAATACCAGAGACCTAACATAATGGCAACAACACCAAAAAACTGGAAAAGCAACTGATTTAACTCAGATGGCTCCTGTGGTGTTTCTGGTACTCTTTCATCATATTTAGGCTCTAGGAAATATAGTTCATTCACTACTTATCCTTTTTCTTCTCTACCTGAAAAGGTGAAAAGTTATAACTGTTCTTAGCTAGAGAGTTTCCATCTTTATCTTTAAGTTCTAGTTGTATCTTCACATCATTTTGAAGACGTAAAACTGTTCCTAATTTTAATAAAGAGTCTCTATTCACACTAACTGAGTAGCTATAGTTTTCAACTTTTGAATGGGTATCTAATGTTAAATGAAATGTTGCATCTTCAATGGCTGTTAGCTCATCGTTTACAACATAAAACTTTATTTTGTTATCTTTGGTCTGTTTAGCCACCACAATAATCGGAGCATATGCTTCTTTTAATGCCTCGTAACCAAGTTTTGGTTCTAAGTAGTAATCCACAATTCCCCAGTTCATTGAAGGCCAACCCTCTTTAAACATAAACTGAAAAACGGCTGTGGTCGTATCGTATTTTTGAATACGCAGCATTTCGGTTGCAAACTTAATCAAGTCAGCTTGATAAGTTTGAGAATCTTTAATAAACTGCTTCACACTACCTTTAAACTTAACACCATAATCTTTGCTATTTTTAAATTGAAAATTATGATATTCCCAATGCTCTTTAGCCTTTTTATAGGTTGGTTTTAAATACTTGTTTGGCACAAACTTTTTAAGACTCTCAAAATTTGGAATGGCTTGAGCTCCATACTCGGTAATGACCTGTGCTTTTGAGGGCTGGGTAAACGCTTGATAAGTCTTCGAATACCAACCAAACCAAGGATGCTCAATATTTGACGAAACTTTTTTAATAAGATGATAAGAATCATAAGCACGCACTACGTCATATAACTTTTGGTCCAATCGCTTGTTTTGCTCTGGGTTATAATTAGGGTATTTCCATTTCATCCAGCTAGAATCCCAAGGTGGTTCATTGTGCATCGTCCAAATGTAAATACTTGGGTGATTGTAAAGTAAATCAACCATCTCTAGGGCTTGTTTCACAGCTTCATCTTCAAAAGCTTTTGACTCAGAGTAACCCCATTGTAGGTTATAATCTTGCCAAACCAAAAAACCCATTTCATCACAAAGTTTGTAGAACCTTTTAGGCTCTACATGAGCATGAACACGAATGGTATTGATATGAGCCTCTTTCATAAGCTCTAAATCTTTACGTAAAGCCTCTTCATCCATTTCAGACATGTATTGACTTGAGATGTAGTTTGTTCCTTTTAAATAGATGTTTTCACCATTTAAAAAGTGTGCCTCACCTTCATTATGTTCTAAGGTTTTGAATCCAGTTTGTAGGGTATGTTTTGTATCAGCTATCTCAAATGAGATGTTATACAAATGAGGGAAACCTCTGTCATGCGTTGTCCAAAGTTTCGCCTCTTCTAACGCAAAAGTGAGTTGTTGATTCTTAGCTGCTTTAACTTTGAACTCTTTCACAAAGCTTTTACCTTCAAAATTTGAAGGCTCCACGCTTACTTTTACTGTTTTAGAAAAATTAAACAATGAACTCTCTAAGCTTTCTAAGTCAAACTTAATGGCTAAATCAACAGCATCTTTTCTTAGACTGGGCGTCAACTTAACAGCAGAAAATTTATGGTTTTTGTAACTTTTTACAAGTACATCATTCCAAATACCCCCTGAGTTTCGGTCTTGACCTTTTGCAGACCACGCACCACCAGGGCGTGTATCATGATGTGCAAAGATTCCACGTAAAAGTGTTTTGTTTAAACTGTAGTTTTGAGGATAATTCTCTAAAGGAGAATCCACTTTAACAACAATGCTGTTCTTACCATCGTTTAAATAATCCGTAATATCAAAGTCAAACGTTTGAAAGTAACCCTTATGAGAACCTACTAGCTTGTCATTAACCCAAATATCACAAAGATAATCCACACCTTTAAAATGTAAAAAATGTCGTGCATTTTTAGAAAGTTGCTTGCTATCTAGCTCTTTTTTAAACCAAATAATTCCAGCATGATTTACCCCTTGTTTGTACCAGTTATTTGGTAAAGTCATTTTAGGGTCATCCTCTAAAAACTTATACTGGTAACCTTCTGCTTTTGGTTCATGATTGATGTGGTATTGCCACTCTCCAGCAAGCGATAAAGTCTTTGGGTAGACCGTACTTGCTTGAATTGAGATAAGGGTTAGAAGTAGTACAAATATATATCTCATAATAAATTCTTTCGTATAGTGTTTAATTTTTTGTGCTTTGGCTAAACGCCGTCAGTAGTACAAACTACCGACTTGTTTCAAGTTCAGAAATATGTTGAATCATCTCCATAATCTCTTTTTGCTCTTCGCTGAGTACACCTTCTTCTTTACGTGCATCATCCACTAAGAAACTCATGTCAGACTCTTCAATATCAATGGAGTTTCCTAAAGGGTTAATAATATATTTTCCTGCAATAATTTTTTTATCTATCTGAGCATGTGGACTTACTTTTGTGTAACCTAAAACTACCGATTCACTCACTGTCGCATTCTCTTTAATAATACATCCCGAACCAATCATCGACGGACCAATAACTTTTGAGCCTTTTTCCAAACGCACACTTGAACCAAGATAAACCGGAGGAACAATCTCAACCTCATCCAAGTTGATGTCACAGTTAATCCCTGCCCAAACACCAGATTGAATCTCTTTACCATAAGGTTTTACCCCATTAATCTCTTGATTGACCAACATCATGTTTGCTTCATAAAAATCTTTGGTTGACCCAACATCGACCCATTGGAAATCAGGAGCAGTAGCATAGAAAGGCTCACCTTTTTCCACGAGCAATGGTAAAAGTTCTCCACCAATATCAAATTCACCATCTTCAGGAATATAGTCAAATACTTTTGGATCAAAAATATAAATACCTGTATTAATAATATTACTTTTCGCCTCTTCTACTTTTGGCTTTTCTTGAAATGAAAGTACTTTTTGATTCTCATCAGTAACCACTACACCATATTTATAAACTTCATCTTTTGGCACTTCTTTACAAATTACAGTTGCTGTTGCATTGTTCTTTTTATGGAATTCCATCGCAGCTGTAAAATCAAGGTCAATTAAGGCATCGCCACAAATAACCAAAAATGGCTCATCAAAAAATTTTGAATAGTCTTGTACTTTTTTAAGTCCACCAGCTGAACCAAGCCCAATAGGAACAATCTCACCCTCTACCAGTTTACCTTCAAGAGAATAAGCAATTTGCATACCGTAGTCAGCACCACCTTTATAGTGATCTTCAATGGTATTTGCCATGTACCCAACCGTTACAATTACTTCATCAAAACTGTGTTTTTTAAGTAAC
>CACVAR010000210.1 GCA_902727905.1 uncultured Sulfurovum sp.
AGTAATTTTAAAGCTTCTCTAGCTAAGATAACTCCATGAAATTAAATGAACTTAAAGTAAGCAACCCCTACCTAGCACTCGACCCTGAATTTTATGAGCGTGTCAAACCTGACCCACTTGAAAAAGCCCACCTCATCCATGTTAACAAAACTGTCGCCAAAACTCTTAACATAGATGAAGAAGAATTGGAATCAGAAGATTTTGTAAGATTACTTAACGGTGAATTTGAAGCTGAAGGTTCTGACCCTTTTGCCATGTGTTATGCAGGTCATCAGTTTGGACATTTTGTACCAAGACTGGGCGATGGTCGTGCCATCAACATTGGAACCATTGACAAGTTTCAACTACAACTAAAAGGTGCTGGTATAACCGAATATTCTCGTATGGGTGATGGACGTGCTGTTCTTCGTTCAAGCATTCGCGAGTACCTCATGAGCGAAGCCATGACCAACTTACGTATTCCTACCACACTTTGTTTGGGAATCATTGGTTCAGAACATCCTGTAAGCCGTCAAGGCATTGAAGAGACAGGTGCTATCGTTTGTCGTGTTAGTACTTCATGGGTACGTTTTGGTACCTTTGAGTATTTCGCTGCAAATGGTGAGTTTGAAAAATTAAAAGCCTTAGCCGACTACGTCATCAACGAAAACTTCCCTCATATCAACGGACGACCCGACCCGTACAAACTACTTTTTAACGAAGTCATGGTCATTACCTCAAGACTCTTAGCACAATGGATGTCAGTTGGATTTAACCACGGAGTTATGAACACCGACAACATGTCCATAGCAGGTCTCACCATAGACTATGGACCTTTTGCCTTTTTAGATGACTTTAAACATGGAAACGTTTGTAACCACACCGACACTGAGGGACGCTACTCTTATGAAAGTCAACCTGCTGTTTCCAAGTGGAACTTAGAACGACTCATGAAAGCACTTAGCCCTCTAACCCCTATAGAGGGTATGGAAAAACTTCTTTCTATTTATGACAAAATCTATGCTCGTTACACGCACTACTACATGTGTAAAAAGCTTGGACTCGAAGGTACCGTAGAAGGTGACCCAGACCTCATCGATGATATGTACGATATGTTAGAGAAGTTAAAAGTAGACTACACGCTCTTTTTAAGAACGCTTAGCCACTACAAACACAAAGGTGACCGAAGCGACCTACTCGCCACAGCACTTTATCACGAGCCTATGAATGAATGGTTAGATGTTTATGATGAGCGTATAAAGTACATCGACCCAACCGAACGTAGAAATCAGATGTTAAATGTAAACCCAAAATATGTTCTAAAAAACTACATGCTTCAAGAAGGAATTGACGCAGCAGAAAAAGGTGACTTTTCGGTAGTAGATAACCTCTTTAAAATTGCGAAACAACCTTTTGAAGAGCATCCAGAGTTTGAAAGATGGGCGAAGGCTACGCCTAAAGAGTTTAGGAATCAGAGGCTTTCTTGTTCTTCGTGAATTAGATGATCTTAAGTCGTTTTTAGATTGTAATAGTCTTAAAACGATTCAAACTATACTTTTTTAGCTGTAAGTCCTTCTTGTAGAAGCATTTTAATAAATGACTGATAAGGGACATCCATACTGTTAGCTCTCACTTTTAACTCATCAAGCATATCAACAGGTAAACGAATAGAGATACTTTTGGTTGTTTTTTTCAAATTGGGAAAACGTACCGTTTTTACATTTGAAGTATCAAAATACTCTGTGGCATCATGATTTTCCCAAAACTCTCGCTCTTCATTTTCATCTTTAAAGGTAGGGATTGTTTTTGTTGTTTTCATAAAAGTTCTTCTCCTTTTTTGTCATTTCTCTTGCTGAAATAACACGTATTAAATTATTGCGTACGGTAAATACAACCATGATTTTGTTATTTTTATTGTCTCTACCAAATACAACACATCGGCACTCATCTTCAGAGTGCTGAAAATCTTCAACTATAAGCAGAGGTTCATTAAAAAATACCTCTTCTATATAAACATTACCATCATCCCAGTCAAAACCAGTTAATGCTTCTGCATCTAAACAGTCAAACTCCATATTTTGCCTTTTGTATATGGTTATTATATACGATAGGCTTTAAAAATAGATAAATATATTTGACACAGATGAAGAAAAAGCTTGGATAATTAGCGAACCAGACCCCATAGAAGCCATAAAACTTCGTATGGAACAGATGCATCTAAAGCAACAAGACCTTGTGCCTTACATTGGAAACAAAAGCAAAGTATCTGAAGTTTTAAATCGTAAAGTTGGACTCTCTTTAAATATAATTTATAATTTGGCTAAAGGATTACATTTACCTTTGGAAGTTTTGGTTCAACCTATGGAGAAGATGAAAGTAGGTTAATGTGGGTTAGGATGTTGGGAACCAGTAAAGTATTACTTGCCATTACGTTCACCTAACCCCTATATTTCAGACGAACATAATTTAGAGATTTTTAGTACGGCACTTAATTTTATATTTTAAAAATGGGGCTAGACTAGTTTCGCCCCTTCTTTTATTTTAACTGGAAATGTTTAAGCTCCCTTCTCTAAATAAGTGTTAGCGTAAAAATTCAGAACTCAGTTCTGATAATGTTCAGAACCTCTACCCTATTACTTCTTAATATAAAAATTAGCTCACTATTTAATCTTATATTTAAATGACAATTTGACACTTCTTTCTTTACTTAAACAAAATATAATATATAATATAACTACTATAAAAAATTATATTCTTTTGGAGCTTCATGAGTCAGTTTGAAAATATCTCACATACATTAAAAAATTATGAATCTATATTAAGTAATAGCCCATTGCAAAGCTCTTTAGATAGGATGAGAGAACTTTCTTCTATAGGAACTACTGCCTCAGAGATGTTGAACCCTATAGATTTGGGTATTAATTCTTTTTCAGAAAATTTTGAGGCACTAGCCAACGGAATTAACCCTCTTGAAATTGATAAAATCTCTTCTTATGAGGCTATGCTTGGTAATAGTCATCCATTTCAAAGCCACTTGGATAAGATACAGGAATTTTCCTCTATAGGCATGACTGCTTCAGAAATGATAAATCCTATGGATTGGGGTATCAACTCTTTTTCAGAAAGTTTTGAAGCATTGACTAAAGGAGTTAACCCTCTTGAAATTGATAAAATCTCTTCTTATGAGGCTATACTTGGTAATAGTCATCCATTTCAAAGCCACTTGGATAAGATACAGGAATTTTCCTCTTTTGAAGCTATCACCTCTGATATACTCAACCCAATTGATTTAGAAATATCAACAGTTTTAGGTGATTTACAAAAAAGTAATAATTTATATGAAGAGCTATTTGAAACTTTTTCAAAAGAGCCTTTATCTGTTTTAAACCCTAACTACAAACCTTCACAAGATGAAGTAATTACAGCTTTAGAAGTAATTAGAAAAGAAGATGAAACTTCTATTTTTGAAAGGTTTAGCAAACTTTCTCCTCATGCTAAATTTATGGCTATTGCAATTCTTGGTTTATTTGTCGACTTTCTAGTCAATATTTTTTCTGCATATGCTTTTGAATATATAAAAAAAGAACTGAACCTATTTCCAAGTCAAGAATTAAAGCAAATTAAAAAATTAAACTTGCCAATTGATACTACTTATTATAGATTTACTACAGCAGAAATTTTAAATGTTAGAAGTAAACCATCTACAACAAAGTCAGACATTATAGGACAACTGAAGATGGGTAGTATAGTTGAGATTATAGATAAAAAAAGAAACTGGATTAAAGTTTTATACAAACAAGGTGATGTTTCAATTAAAGGGTGGGTTTTTACTCGTTATACTCGTAAGTTTAAAAACTAAGAATATAGTTTTCAGTATTATTTTTAAAGAAAATAGGTAACTGATGTTCATAAACAAGAACAAATTAGAGCTTATCTTACAGTAGGTGCTGCTGTTTTAAGCTTTTACCTATTTTAAGATATAATCGATAAAAAGATACTAGCAAAAGGATAAGTTTGGAATATATCTATAGAGTTCATGCGATTGAAAGAATGTTCCAACGAGATATTTATGAGAACCAAGTAGAAAAGGTAATAGAACATGGTGAAGTCATTGAAAGTTATCGTGATGATAAACCTTATCCCTCTTTTTTAGTATTGGGTTATGTTGATGGTGTAGCTTTACATGTTGTTTATGCAAAAGATGATAAGAACAATATCATCGTAATTACAACCTATAGACCAAATGTCAATAAATGGAAAAATGATTTTAAAACAAGAAAGGTATAAAATGAAATGTACAATTTGTAAACATGGTGAAACAGTTGATGGTTTCACAACTGTTACCTTAGAAAAAAATGGAGCAACCATTGTTTTTCAACAAGTACCAGCTTTGGTTTGTGATAACTGTGGTGAAAAATATGTAAGAGGAGAAATTACATCAGCCCTTTTAAAGAAAAGTCGAGAGATTATTGCTAGTGGTGTAAAGGTAGATATTCGAGATTACCAACTGAATGTAGCATAGACCACATACATAATTATATCTCTCCCAAAATCACATCAAACTTAATAAGATACTCTTCATAACCCTTAACTGCTACATTACGTCTTTCAATGTATTTAGTAATAAATCGTTGCAAAGCATAAAATAAAGAAGCAAAAAGCATAGCTTCTTTAAGTTCAGCAACATGAACTTCTCTTCCAAAACTTTTATTATAGGCATCCAATAAAGCCTCTAAGTGTGTTTTCTTAAACAAATAGTTATTATCAAAACACCAACCATTTACCACAACGCTTAAATCAAACAGAAAACTACCATTACAAGACTCTATAAAATCAAAAACAGCTGTAAGCTTTTCATCTACAAACTTTGTATTATCTAAAAATAAATCTCCATGAATTACCCCATCTTCTGCTAAATGGGTGTCTTTAACTAACTCGTAACATCGTTCAAACTTTTCTTTAATAGACCCATCACAATCAAACTCTTGAACACTTTGAAACATCTGCTTTAGTGCTTCATTGGTAAAGATGTTTTTATTGATAGATTTTTTATTTTCTGTTTGTTTATGAAAATTCCCTAAAAAATGTCCTATTTGACTAATCTGATTAAGAGATGGCTCTCTGGTTAAAGAAGCTCCTTCTAAATAAGAAAAAAGTCCTATTGTTTTACCTTTATAGGTATTTATATTCTTAGATGCTAACAAATATTTAGGAGTAGGCAGAGCAAGCAAAGAGTTTAAAAGTTCAATTTCATTTTCGAGTATCTCTCTATTAGCAGACTCATAAATCTTAAATAGATACTTTTTATCTTTACGGTCATAAAGCACATAAGTCGTATCTGAAATTCCATCTGAAGTAGCTTCTAGTCTTTCAAATGAAATATTGCATGAAGAAAGTAAACTATTAACTTCATCTAATGTTATTGTTGTTCTGACACCCATTATTTACCTTGAATCAAATTTTATAAAAGTATAATGCATTAA
>CACVAR010000211.1 GCA_902727905.1 uncultured Sulfurovum sp.
AAATCTTCTGGTTGGTTCCATAAGATAGCCGATCTCCCGAAAGCTTGTGTTTCGCTTCCGCAGCAGCAGTTCTGCTAAAGATGAGTATGGCCGTTTGTGGGTGCATTGGGTTGATTTGCTGTGTGGTTTAAGTAGTTGACTTTGAGGTTCTTTATTTTACTCTTCTTTTGGTCAGCCTATAAAAGTATATATTCGTTATCAAGAAAAAAAATATATTGTATAGTAAATCTTAAAAAAGATACTTTTATGACAATTAGGTTAGAATCAAACTTTTAGTGCTAATTTATTTGTTACCAAATATTAAGTAGAAGCTCTTTTTGTATTAAAGGGGGGCAATAAATAAGATTATTCAAGGGCGAAGCTCTCACGACCTCGACCACGGAGAAGCAGCGTAGCTAAGTAAATGTTCCTCTTATTTATTTACGCTTCCTTTGCTCAGTACTTAGTTGCGCTGCTACTTATTCCCTTTGGTTAGGAGCGTTTCATTTGTTGTTCGTGGTTGTGGGGTTTTTAATTTTTTAATGAGAAGAGTTGCCCTGTACACAGGTCGTATTTATAAGTACGTGAAAAACTTAAAATGTGGATGCGTCGAATTGAAATAATATAATCTTTTTTATGCTATTATAAAAAAAAATCACATCTTGAAACATGCAAGGTGTTTGGATTGTGAATAAGTATTTGATCTAAATCACAACAAAAAAAAACGGCTACAACAAAGTCATAGCCGCAATGAACGTCCTAAAAAAAACATAAAACACCATCCTAATTAGTAGCTCTACAGGGACTTAGTCAGTGCTTTTTTAGTGCTTGATTCTTAGTTTTTTGTTTTTGAGGTACAAAAATGGGGTGAAATGAGAAGTTCTAGTTTAAATTTTATATTTAATTAAATCTTGCAATAAATATTTTATATGTTTAAGGAGGATATCATAGTATATTAACTTAACTATAACTTATAGGACAGATGGATTTAAATGAGCTTTATTCTGAAAAAGAACGGGAGTAGATGACGATAATACAAGTGCTAATTCAAGAACGGAATATAAAAGAGATTTTGATAGAATAGTTTTTTCTTCTGCTTTTCGAAGATTACAAAACAAGACACAGGTTTTTCCTCTACCAGGAAGTGCTTTTGTGCATAATAGATTAACACATTCACTAGAAGTTTCATGTGTTGGGCGATCTTTAGGTACTTTGGTAAGTCGAGAAATAATTAATAAGCGAAGTGATGAATTAAATGCAGAGAGTGCAAAATTTTACAAAAACCATTTAAAGGGAGTTTTATCAGCGGCTTGCTTGTGTCATGATATCGGAAACCCAGCGTTTGGTCATTCAGGAGAGGATGCTATTGCAAATTATTTTAAAAAAAATAAAGATTTAGTAGAAAATTTAATGACTAATGAGGAGTATGAAGATTTAATTAATTTTGAAGGGAATGCTAATTCTATTAGAGTATTAACAAATAACCAAAAGGGAAAATTAGATGGTGGCTTACGTTTAACCTATACTACTCTAGCTTCTATAGCCAAATACCCTTGCGAATCTACAGGGAAACACACATCTAAATCTAATCCAAAGACCCACAGGAAAAAATTTGGATTTTTTCAAGCAGAAAAAGAAACATTCCTGAATATCGCTGAATTTACTGGAATGTTAAAAGATGATGATAATGATCACATAGGGTTCTATAGACATCCTTTTGTATGGCTAGTTGAAGCTGCTGATGATATTTGCTATCATGTTATAGATTTAGAAGATGCACATAGAGTTGGAATAATAGGAGCTCAAGAATGTGAAGAATTATTGAAAAATGTAATAATGTGTTTAGATGTTGAAGACATAGCGAAATTCAAAGATAATCTGAAGAAAATACATAATGAAAACGCACGAATTACTTATCTAAGAGGGAAGGCAATAAATTCTCTAACTTATAAAGCAAGGGATGCGTATATGAAGAACTTAGATGAAATATTAAAAGGTACTCATAATAAATCCCTTTTTGATATTGTTGCTGAAGATTGCAGTGCAATTGGCGAAATAGTAAAATATTCTTATGAGAATATTTATAATCATAGAGGGGTAGTTGAAATTGAAAATGCTGGCTATCATGTTATGTATGAATTGTTAAATCATTTCATAGGACCTATCTTAAAAAACAAAGAAAAAAGAACTCAAGCGGATAAAAAAGCTTTGAAATTAATTCCTGGACAATTTGATACGACAAAAGAAAAAAGCACTCCTTATCAACGGATATTAACAGTTGTTGACTATTTATCAGGCATGACAGATTTATATGCAACGGAACTTTATAAGAAGATTAAGGGTATTAAGATAGGTATGAATTTTTAAAGGATAAACAAGGTTATGAGTAAAACAAATTATAAGTTAGAGGATGTAATTGTTATTGGAGTATCTTCAAGGGCATTGTTTGATTTAGAGGAAGAAAATGAAATTTTTCAAAAAAAAGGACTCGAAGAATTTGCTAAACATCAATTTGAGAACGAAGAGAAAATACTGGGAAAAGGTACAGCATTTCCCCTTGTTCAAGCTCTGTTAAACTTAAATACAAAGATAGATAATAAACGATTAATAGAAGTTGTTGTAATGTCAAGAAATAGTCCTGAAACAGGACTTAGAATGATGAGGTCGATAGAGAAATATGAATTAGATATCACTAGGACTGCATTAACAGGAGGAGAACCTTTAGCAGCATATTTAGATGCATTTTCAATAGATTTGTTTTTGAGTAAAGATGAAGATGATATTCAAAATGCTGTTGACAAAGATGTAGCTGCAGCGATAGTATACGATACACCCGATTCAGACTTTGTTGGTATAAAGGATCAAGTGCGTTTTGCTTTTGATGCTGATGCTGTAGTGTTTTCAGATGAATCTGAGCTAATATACAAAGAACAAGGACTAGAAGCTTTTCTAAAGCATGAAAAAGATAATCGAGATTCTCCTTTAAATGAAGGACCTTTTGCAAAGTTAATAAAGATGTTGGCTTTGACACAGAAAGAATTTCAATTAGGTAAAGCACCTATTAGGATAGGAATTGTTACTGCTCGAAATTCTCCAGCACATATTAGAGTTATAAAAACATTTAAGGCATGGGGTGTTTATATTGATTCTGCTTTTTTTCTTGGAGGAGTATCTAAAGATAAGGTATTAAAAGCTTTTCGACCACATATATTCTTTGATGACCAAGATACACATGTAGGACCAGCTTCAAGAGTTGTTCCTTCTAGTCGAGTTCCATATAAGAGTGATTCAGAATTATCTCATTTTCTAAAAGCAAATAAGAAGGACTAAGTTTAGGTATATTGCTCTTATTGTTTTTTTATTTTTATAAGTCGAAATTTTTTATCAAATGAAGTTATTAAAAGTAGTCATTCATAAGTATAAGTGTATTGAATCAGATCAGATCTTTGACGTTGAAGATGATATTTCAATACTAGTTGGTATGAATGAATCAGGAAAAACTTCTGCATTGGAAGCAATTGCTAAGTCTAACTATTTTCAGGATGATAAGGATTATGAATATAGCCTTTCACATGATTTCCCTAGGAAAGAGAAGAAGAAAGTAGGGAAGACAGGAATTAGACAGAAAGCAGTAACACTCACTTACAGTATAGATTCTAACCTGAAAGCACAAATAGAAGAAATCTTAGGTCCAGATGTATTTAATTTAACAGAGGTTCAAAGAGTTTCTTATTATGATAATACTAGTGCATGGATAGGGGAGAATTGGGATTATCAGAAGTATATAGAGCATAAGTTAACTCAGTTGGATATTTCAGATGAAGAGTTAATTAGTAATTTATCAAAGATTACAAATGAATATGAGTTAGAACAGTTGATTGAGAACTGCGAAGATTGGGAAGAAAGAGAAGAATTAGAGCGTCTGAAATTCGATGGAAGAGAAGGTGAATATTCAGGAAATGTACTGAACTATCATACTATAAATAATTTATTAGAACGTAATTTGCCAAAATTCATGTACTATGATGAATATTATTCTTTACCATCAAGGATTGATATTTATGAATTAGTAAACAATAGGTTAAGAGGAAATGAAGGTAAAACAGCCAAAGCATTATTTGAATTAGCTGATATTAATACTGAGGAACTATTAGAGTCGGATGACTTCGAAGATTATATTGCAGAGTTGGAAGCTACTGAAGCAATTATTACAGAAGAGTTGTTCAACTATTGGAAAACTAACAAAAACCTTAGTATTGTTTTTAGGGTAGATCATAATCGTGGTAACCAAGTTCTAGATATTAGAGTTAAAAATAAAGGGGTATCTCTGCCTTTAAAAAATAGATCAAAGGGATTTAATTGGTTCTTTTCATTCCTTGTATGGTTTAAGAGAATACAGGAAGATCCATCTAATAACTATATTCTATTATTAGATGAACCTGGATTAAATCTACATGCTTCTGCTCAACATGATTTGTTGACTTTTTTAGAGGATTTGTCAGAAGATTATCAAGTGATTTTTACAACACATTCCCCTTTCATGATTCCTTCAGGAAAACTGAATCGAGTAAGAACAGTTTTAGAAACAGATAAAGGCTCTCTTATTTCGGATACCATTCAAGAAAAGGATCCAAATACTTTATTCCCACTCCAAGCTGCTCTAGGATATGATATTGCTCAAAATCTATTTGTTTCGCCTAAAAACCTATTAGTCGAGGGGGTTTCAGATTTGATGTATTTACAAGTAATGTCTGGGATACTGGAAGGAGCAGGAAGAAAAGGATTGAATGATGATATAACAATTGTTCCAACAGGAGGCTTAGAAAAGGTAGCTACTTTTATTTCTTTGCTTCGTGGGTCAAAGCTTAAAATTGCCTGCTTATTGGATTCGTATACCGATGCAAGAGGAAAAGCTAAAATGGACAAATTAATTCGAGATAAAATAATCAATGGAAATAAAATTAGATTTTTTGATCAATTTTCATCAAATGAAAAAGCAGATATAGAAGATTTATTTCATAAAGAAGATTACTTAAAGTTATTTAATGAAGCTTTTCAGGACTATGAAGATTTTAGTGTGAATGATTTAAACCCTAAAATTGAGCGAATTATTATTCAACTTAATAAAAAAATAGATAGCAAAAGCTTTAATCATTATCGTCCTGCAAATGTATTAACAAAGAAAGGGGCTGATATTACTTTCTTTAAGAAAGAATCAATTGATTCTTTTGAAAAAGTATTTGAAGAAATTAACCGAATTCTTAAGTAGTAGTTTTAGAAGATTAAGTTCTTTTTTACGATAACACAACACAAAAAAAACGGCTACAACAAAGTCATAGCCGCAATGAACGTCCTAAAAAAAACATAAAACACCATCCTAATTAGTAGCTCTACAGGGACTCGAACCCCGATTTGCAGATTCGTATTCTGCTGTCCTAATCCATTGGACGATAGAGCTGTTTTAATTGTTGGGCTGTTCTGC
>CACVAR010000212.1 GCA_902727905.1 uncultured Sulfurovum sp.
GTAGAAATGCCAAGATATTCTCATGAGGTAGAGCGACTTCTTCAGTTTGTATTTGCAACTTACGTGTTTGAATAGTGTTTTTGAGTGAGAGTGAAACCTGTTTGGTATAGTCGTTTTTAGAGTTTATACCTTGTTCTACATAAGGCATTGCTTTGAGGTACTCTCTTTTTTGTGCGTAAAAGTTTGCCAAATCATAGAGTGCTTCAGAGTCAGGGTTCTGCTGAACAATACCTTTTAAAACCTTTTCATATTTTTCTGAAGTATTTTTTTCATTTTTATTAATGTTCTGTTTTACAAAGCTAAGTCGCTGAAGGTTCACATGCATATGGGCTAAAGGGTACTTGCTATTTTTATGAAATATTAAAAGTTTTTGATAGATAAGTAGTGCATTATATTTTAGTGTGTTACTTACTATAAATGGATGATTTCTAAATATTGGGGCAGGGGAGAAAGCCTCTTTACTGTTTAAGTGAAAATCTTCATTAAATTTTTGTAGTGTGTATTTGGTATTTTTAAAATATTTCAATGCTCTAAATGCTAAAAAGTCATAAAGCGTTGGTTGTAGTCCTTCAACATGTTGACCCTTTGTCAAAATGTTTTGGTACTTTGTCATAAGAGTTTTTTGACCTTCTGGTCTAAGTGTTGTTAAATAGAGTTGGGTAGCTTTATCCACCAGTTCTTTAACCGTCCATGTCTCTATATCTGTACTATTATTATCGTTAACGCTTGTGCGTTTATAAATTTTATAATACTGTTTATCGAGGTAGTCAGTATAGGACTCTGCAAGTAGTGACGTTAAAATAAGTTTTGTTTCTACTGTAGAGGTTTCATTAATGGCTTTTTCTATTATACTTATGGCAGAACTGTCAGCATTTTCTTTTAACGTCGTAGCATAATTTTTTTTGTAAATTGTTGCACGAATAAATTGAACTGAGTTTTCTTCTTTTTTGGCTTGTTTATAAATAAGGTTTACTTGTTCTAACGCACTTTTAGGTAATTGTTGTTTATCTAGGAGTTCTATCTTTTCCCACTCTGTAGTGTAGTTGAATGAAAAGAGAAAGAGAGGTAAGAAGAGTATAAAAGTGAGTATTTTTTTCACAGTTAATCCTTTTTTATGGGTGTTCTTTGAGTATAACAGAAATTAGTAAATGAATGGTAAGTCTTATATCTTCGTTATTTAAATAATATTATTTGAATTATTAATTTTTTTTAAAAAGTTATATTTCAGTAAATTATAATTAGTTTTCATGTAGTCTTAAGTTAGGGAAAATATTATGAGGAGAACAGATTGGCATGGAAGCAAAAAATCTTCGAAGTTTAATGATTAAACATTTTGGGTTTTTGGAAGATGACTATGGCTTCACTTATGACAGTGAATCTTGTAACAGTACCTCTTGTCGTTACCGAAAAAGTAACTTAGAAATTGAGGTTCAACACATGAATGGAGAATTAAATGTGTTGTTTATTGAGAATAAGCAGATGAAGTCTTTACCTAAGGTAATGACTGAGCTTTTAAAAAATGAGTTTAGCTATCCTGAACACTTTTCATCTTGGGTACTTAGTATGGGAGATGTTGACAGTCGTTTAGCCTATGATGCTAAACTTATAAGAGAACATGGTAAAGATATCTTATAGATTTACCGTGTTTTTCTCTTGCGTATTATAAGAGAGTATTTGAGGAACCTGTTTGGTTTTATGACCTCTAATAATACGTCTTCCTAATACAAAGTTGTTTTTATAATAGTTACTATTGACTAATGAACTAATAATCACCCGTTTCCCACCAGAACTTGCATGGATAAATTTTCCATTTGACAAATAAATACCCACATGTGTTATCCGTTTGGGTGTTTTTCTATTGGTTGCAAAGAAAACCATGTCCCCACGTCTTAAATGCTTATAAGGAATATATTTCCCAACTTTTGCTTGGGCTCTTGAATTTCTAGGAATTTGGATACCTGCTTGATTAAATACTTTTTGTGTAAAGCCTGAACAGTCAAACTTATTGGGTCCTGTTGCTCCCCAGACATAGGGTGTTCCTAGTAGATCTTTCGCATTTGACTCAACATCATCTTTAATGGCTTTACGAATATGTCCATGACCAAGGGTAAAGAACTTTTTTTGTAATAAAGTGCTGTCATGTTTTTCCAATGCTATTGTAGATGAACTACTGAGTGTTGAGAAAAATTTATACTCTTCTGGCGTAAGTTTAGGGGGAGTAGGGGTGAAAAACGAAATTGTAAGTGGATTACTAATTTTGTTAAAGGTTTGGGCTAGGTTCCATGTTTTAATGCTAAAGAGTTGTATCATAACAAGTACTTGTATGGCAATTATAAACAGTAAGGTATTTCTAAATAACGTCATTTCTCCATCTTGATATTTTGCTAAACAAAATTTAATTTGGAATAATAGTAGAAAACAGCTAAATAGGCTATAAAAAATAAAATGTGATTTTTTTTTTAAGAAAAAATCACATTTGGGAGGATTATTTGTATTATTTACAATTTTCTATACAAATCTTTTCGTAACGAAGCTTCCCTCCACATGAACCAAAACAGTTGTCATAAGATTTAGTACAACCACAACGATTTGAACAATTTTTTTGTGCCTGTTTAATTTCTGAAGCAAGGCTAGGTTTGATGGGACGTGATGGTGCTATTGGTTGATGATCTTCAAGGCTACGAAGTTGGCTATCAAGTTCATTTGAGCGTCGACATTCATAAGAGTTTTTTGGTTTTTTATGACAAGTACTTCTATAGTGTTCAAAGTCTCTATGCACTCTTTGTTCTTCTCTTGTCCATGAATCCATTTCAAGGTTATATCTGTCCATGGCATATTGATAGTCACTTAAAACATCTTGGTATTCATTCATTAAAGATGGGAATGCATCTGAAGCCCCTTTTTGGGCAGTGGCTAAACATTGGTCATATTTCATATTACAGTTTGCTTGACACATTCTTTTGTCATTCGAACAGCTTTGAACACAGGTTTTACCTTGTGCATCTGAGGGTGGCGTATAGTGGGTTTTAATCTCATATTTTGGAGAACATGCAGTGAGTAAAAAGAGGGTGAGGGTGAGTAGAAAAAATCTCATAGAAATGCCTTAAAATAATTTTACTAATTATATCAAGAAATTTAGATTAGGTTCGATGAAGTGGTAAAAAGAGGTAAAACCAAGTAGATAAATCTACTTGGCGAAGTGAAAAAGTTAAACTTATTAGAGTCTAGCTTCGTACTTTCTAAGCATATAAAGCTTTTTAAGAATTTTCTTACGAGTAGCAATCTTTTCTTTTTTCTTCGCTTCAGTTGGCGTTTCATAGTGTTGTCTAGCTCTTGCTTCAGTAACGATTAGGTTTCTGTCACATTGTCTTTTAAATTTTCTGTAAGAGTCATCAAATGAATCTCTTGCTGATAGTTTAATTCCTGGCATGTCAAGCACCCCCTTTCTTATCAGATTTCTCGTTCAAGACGAAAGTGATAAATTGGAGCGAATTATATCGCAATGAATATTATGGTTAGGTGATTTGTGGTAGAATAGATTTTATAAAAAATGTAGGGTCGATTTATCGACCAAAACTTCTGGTCGGTAAACAGACCCTACGTAAGGAACACACCCATGAAACTACGAAAACTCCATATAGAAGATTATAAGATGTTCAAAGATTTTGATATTGATTTTGTGGATGAAAATGATGAGGCTTTGCCTATTGTTGTTTTGGCTGGGGTTAATGGGAGTGGGAAGACTACTTTATTGGAGGTTATTAATGAAGATTTTAATGAGTTAACTGATGAGAGTGATGAATATATTGAATATGAAATTATATCTGGAAGTATAAAAAATACAAATAAACCTCAAAAAGAAAACAAAATTGGAAGCGTAGAAGTAAGAGAGTTTGATACAAAAAATGGTATTGTATATCTTTCCTCAGGAATAGACGACACAAAAAAAGTAGCAGATGAATTTGTAAAAACATTTTACTTCTTTTTAAAAGAGAAAGATTATAGACCAAGTGAGATTACAGAGTATTTCACTCAGTATATGAAAGATATTTTCAATGATTTGGATATAGGGTTCAAATATAGTCATTTGGATAAAGAAGATAAGGTTTGGTTTACGAGTGATGATAGTGATGGATATTACTATACCGATAAAGATAATGAAGAGAACGTACTTTTTACTATTGATGAACTTTCAACGGGACAAAAAACGCTTTTATCTAAGATTTTATATATTTATTTTAAAGACTATAAAGATAAAGTGATTTTAATAGATGAGCCTGAACTCTCTTTACATCCGAAATGGCAAAATCAGATTTTAAGTGTTTATGAAAAGTTGGCTGAGAAAAATAACTGTCAAATTATTATAGCAACACATTCACCTCATATTATAGGTTCTGTAAAACCTGAATATTTAAGAGTATTAAAAAAGGTTAATGACAAAATAGAAGTTGCTCAATATACTCAAAGCTATGGTTTAGAATTTAGTCAGATACTTACAGATATTATGGGCGTTGAATATTTGAGAACTCCTGAGGTAGCTAAAAAGATGACACATGTAAAATCAATGATAATTGCAAATAATTATGATTCTGATGAGTTTAAAAAAGAGTGGGATGAATTGGAAAATATGTTAGGTAAAAATTATTTAGACTTAAAACTTTTAAAACTGGAAATAGCTTCTAGGAGAAAAAGTGCGTCAAATAAATAAAAAGGAACCAGCCTATTTTATAAAAGCTAAATCTAAAGTCAAACTTCCTAAGGTTAAATATGCTTGGGAAGATGAAAACATAAGTGCAATTCGAGAGACTTTACGAGCAGATATGTTGTTGGATGAACAAAGTTTGTTATGTGCTTATTGTGAGAAAGAGATAGATGAAAATGCTAACAATTCAAATATTGACTACTTTAAAACTAGAAATTTATTTCCTGAAGAGACATTGAATTATGATAACTTATTCGTTTCCTGTAATACTTTTGGACGATGTTCTCATTTAAAAGATAATACTATTAAGCATAAAAATGAGTATGAAAATATAGTTAATCCTGCCATAGAAAATCCTAAAGATTTTTTTGACTATTTACCAACTGGTGAGATTATTGCTAAAAATGAAAAAGGACAATTTACCATTGATGTCTTTAATCTTCAAGATAAATCCTTGGTAGAGTGTCGTGAACAGATTGCCAAAGCTTTATTATGTATTGATTTATCAGTGGAACAAATTTATGCTGTTTTTCCTGATTATCACAGTTTTATCGAAACTGTTTACCCTAAGTTAAAAGAGTTATAAATGCAACCCCTCTACCAATCCTGCTACCCCCTAGACCAACGATGCTACGATGACTACAACCTAACCGAAGACATCCTAATGGAACACGCAGCCAATGGAATGGCTACTTATA
>CACVAR010000213.1 GCA_902727905.1 uncultured Sulfurovum sp.
ATCATCGGGAGAACAACCTACAACAGCAACTGTTTTACACATTTCAAAGTATTCTTTTTGCTCATCTCTGTTAGAGTTTACCCTTGGTATCTCACATTCCACATTTAATCCTTTTGGTTATAATTCGCCCTACACTATAGCTTAGGAAAAATTAATGCTAGATTTAAAAACTATAAAAGAAGCAGAAGAGAGATTAAATGGAGTAGCATCGTATACCCCATTTTCTTATGCTCCTATACTTTCTGAAATGAGTGGCTATCAAGTTTACCTAAAGAAAGAAAATCTGCAACAAACAGGTGCTTTTAAATTACGTGGTGCTTTTAATAAAATAGCAACACTTATGGAAGAAGGAAAGAAAGGTGGTGTTGTTGCTGCTTCTGCTGGTAATCATGCTCAGGGAGTTGCGTTTGCAGCAAACTATTTCAAGATTGAAGCGACCATTGTTATGCCTGATTCTACACCAATGAACAAGATTCAAGGGGTAGAGCGATTTGGTGCAAAGGTTATTTTAAAAGGGGCAAATTATGATGAAGCTTATGCTTATGCTTGTGGATATGTTGAGGAACATAACTTAGAGTTTGTACACCCCTTTGCTGATGATTTAGTCATGTCAGGACAAGGAACGGTGGCTGTTGAGATGTTAGATACTCAAAAAGATTTAGATGCCATTGTAGTACCTGTAGGTGGAGGTGGTCTCATTGCTGGTATGGGAGTGGCGACAAAAGCATTAAAACCTTCAACGAAAGTCATTGGTATTGCTGCCAATGGTGCACCTGCCATGAAAGAGTCTTATGATAGTAAAGAAGCATTTTGTTCTTTAAGTGTAAAGACCATTGCCGATGGAATTGCCGTACGTGATGCTTCACCCATTACTTTAGAATATATACTGAATACTGTGGATGCTTTTGAATTAGTTTGTGAAGATGAGATAGCAGCTGCTATTTTGTTTTTATTAGAGAAGCAAAAAGTATTGGTTGAAGGTGCTGGTGTTGTGGGTGTGGCTGCTCTGATGCATGACAAAATAGACTTGCCAAAAGGTTCAAAAGTAGGGATAGTGCTTAGTGGTGGAAATATTGATGTGACCATGCTTTCACTCATTATAGAAAAAGGTTTAGTAAAGAGTTCACGTAAGATGAAACTGGCTGTGGTGATGGTAGATAAACCAGGTTCACTTATGAATTTTACAGAGCTTTTATCAAAAGTAGAAGCTAACATAGTACATATTGGTTATGACAGAACCTCTGTTGACTTAGCCTTTGGAGATGCAACTGTTTCAGTATTTTTAGAGACGAAGGGAGCAGCGCATCAAGAAGAAGTACGAAAACTTTTACGAGAAAACGAATTTAAATTTGAGGAGATAAACTAATGAAACAAAGTAAAAAGAATAAAAGAGAGAAAATTCAACAAGAAGTAGTTGAGAATCAAATAGCGTCAGGTGAAAAGTTAGGAAAAGGTCCTTTCATTATCGCTTGGATGTCTTTCATTCCTGTGTTTGGAATCTTCTTTGCACTTATTGCGATTATGATTATGCTTTCAACGGAAAAAGAGGGTAAAAAAAGATTAAGTGTTATTGCTTTGATTGGGTTTATCTATAGCATTATTGTTTTTACTGTTTTTGCTTATTATGAGTTGCAGAGGTATACTGTTCCTGCTGCGTAGGGTTTTCTGCTAAAAACTCTTTATGATATAATAGTAACAATAAATAATAGGTAGTAAAAAATATGGATAGATTAATCGTAAAAAACTTTGGACCACTCAAAGATGTAGATATTAAGTTAAATAAAATTAATCTTTTTATTGGTGAGAATGGTAGTGGGAAGAGTGTTTTAGGGAAGCTAGTTACTATTTTTATGGATATTCAGTTATGTGAAGAAGAAAATTTATTAAAGAAATTTAGTGAGTATCAGATTGACTTTATTTCAGAAAAGTCTATTATCGAATTTTATCCTGATGGTTATGTTGAAAATGAAGTTTTTATTAAACTAAGAAACAAAAAGATTATATTCAGTAAATTTCATGGAAAACTAAAAGATTTATTAGATGAATCAACAGCACAAGAGAAAGAGCTTAATAAACTTCTTGAGGTATTAAAAGCAGTGCCTAAAGAAGATATTGAAAAGGCACCATTAAGTATGGATGAAAAAAAATCTATATTTTACTTTATCAAAAATGGTATTAATAAAGATAAAAAAAGAGAGGAGTTGAAGCCTCAATATATTCCAGCAGAAAGAAATTTAATATCTTTATTTAATAAGTCCCTTACTACGTTATTAGTTGCAGAAGTTCCATTGCCAAAATTTCTTTTAGCATTTTCTAGCGAATTTGAAAAAGCAGGAAATGATTTGAAAGAGTTAGAATTTTTAAATGTAAAGTATGTTAATGGAGATGGATTAGATAGACATAAAGTTTATTTTAATGATGAAGATTACTTATCCTTAGAACATAGCTCAAGTGGAGTTCAATCTTCATTACCTCTTTATTTAACAGTTACATATCTTACTCAAAAACATCGAAATATTATTATTGAAGAGCCTGAGCAAAATTTGTTCCCCAAAGCACAAAAAGAGACTATTGAATATATTATAGAGCAAGTATCAAATAGTAATAATCTTTTTATGATGACTCATAGCCCCTATGTTTTAAGTACATTAAATACTTTAATGATGGCATACAGAGCAGGTATATTAAATGATAATGCTAAAGAAGAGGTTCTTGAACTTTTTAATGAAAATCAGTGGATTAATCCTAGTGATTTTTCTGCTTACTATTTAGAAAATGGTATAGCAAGAGACATAAAAGGTAGAACAGGACTTATATCAGATAATGAAATAGATGAAATTAGTGATGAAATGGCTTATGGCTTTGAGGAGCTTTTATCTATTTATAGGGAACATAAAAATGATAAATAGTCTAAAAGAGGTTTTTCCTCATTTAGATGAAAAAAAATGCCTACAAATTATTACAAAAGAATCCTTTGAAATCTTTGACCATGAAGAAGATAAAAAATGTTATATCGTAGAGGAAAATGGACAATTTAAAGTAAACAACCTCCAACAAAAAGAGATAAGTTTTATCGCTGTAGATGAATGCTTATTTACTTCTTCTGATGGTTCAAGAGCTGATTGTATTATTTTTGATGATGAAGTTTTTTGTTTTATTGAGTTAAAACATTGTAAAAACAAAAACATATCTCGTAACAGACAAAAAGCTAAACATCAACTAATGGCTACCATTGAGTTTTTTAAAGAGAAAATAGATATAGAACAAAAGCTAGAAGCTTATATCTGTGTTACTTGTTCTACTAATGAAGAAAAAATTACGATGACTCCAAGAGCTAAGAATGAAGAGGCACAGTTAGAGTTTGAAGAGTTTTTAGATACTCAATTGTTTTATAAGTGTGATAAAAAATTTAACTAAGAGAAAAGATGCAAAACCAAACCACCATAACCTGTCCAAACTGTAAAACCCAAATAGACGTAAATGAAATACAATATCACGAACTAGAAGAGCGACTTAAGAGAGAACATCAGCTTGAATTGGAAAGTAAACGTAAAGAGTATAAAGTTCATTTAGATAAGTTGGATGCTCGTGAACAAGCGATGAAAGAGCAAGAGGAGAAGTTTACCGAACAACTTCAAAAAGCAACGAGAGAACAAGTGCGTTTAGAAAAGCAGAAGCTTCAAATGGAGCTTAGAAAAGAGCTTGAAGCAGAGCAGGGTGAGTCTATGGCTGCTTTGGAAAAAGAGTTGTCGTTAAAGTCGGAGCAGGTTAAAGAGTTAAACAACTCTAAGATAGAGATAGAGAAGTTAAAACGTGAGAAAGATGAGGTGGCATCAGCAGCGAAGGTGGAAGCACAAAAGGCATTGAGTGAAGAGCTGAAAGTTGAAAAAGAGAAGTTGGTTAAACTTGCGCAAGAAGCAAAGGTGCAAGCTCAAAAAGAGTTAGAAGAAGCCAACGAATTGAAAATGAAAGCCAAAGATGAACAGTTAGAGCAGATTAAACGTGAGTTGGACAATGCACGGCGTAAAGCAGAGCAAGGTTCCATGCAGATTCAAGGAGAAGCTTTGGAGCTTGCCATTGAGTCTTGGTTGTCTTCGCAGTTTCCTTTTGACAGTATTGAAGAGGTGAAAAAAGGGGCATTTGGGGCTGATTGTGTTCAACATGTGCATACCCGTGAAATTCAGAATTGTGGGGTGATATGTTATGAGTCTAAAAATACCAAAACATGGTCTGAAGGCTGGATTACAAAACTCAAACAAGACATGCTAAAAGTTAATGCTGACCTTGGTGTGCTAGTAACTTCGGTTTATCCTAAAGAGATGAGTCGTATGGGGTTTGTGGATGGCATTTGGGTTTGTTCGTTAGATGAGTTTAAAGGTTCGGCTTCGTTGTTGCGTGAGTCACTCATTCGTTTGCAACAGGTGTCGATGAAAGAGGAAAACAAAGCTGACAAAATGACGCTACTCTACAACTACATGACAGGTAATGAGTTTTCCATGCAGATGAAAGCCATAGTGGATGGGTTTACAAGTATGCAAACGGAATTGGACAAAGAGAGACGTTCGCTTATGGCAACGTGGAAGCGTCGACAGAAAACC
Source organism: uncultured Sulfurovum sp. (assembly GCA_902727905.1). Lineage (GTDB taxonomy): Bacteria > Campylobacterota > Campylobacteria > Campylobacterales > Sulfurovaceae > UBA1140. The sequence goes on from CACVAR010000213.1 coordinate 4,599, forward strand.
ATTGATGGAGTGTTAGCTAATACTACAGAGATGTATGGGGCTTTACAAGGCATTGCTGGTTCGGCTGCTATTGTTCATATAGATGCGTTGGAATTACCTGATGGGATGGATGAGGAGTAAATCTTCAAAGTTTAATACTTTGAAGATTTATGAAGCGAAAAAGTTTATTTTACAAATAGACTTTTGATTTTACTAAATCCTTGAACAAAAAGTAGGGCAATAATTCCTACAATAAGTCCTAGACCTAAAGCAGAAATCATCTCTGGAATATCATGTAGTCTTTTATGAAGTTCATCTACATTGTGTAGGTAAATCTCTCCAGCTACCAGTAACATGGCTAAAGTTCCAATTACCGTTAAAGACTTAATCACTTTTGGTAAAGCAGCTACTAACATTTTACCTATGGTTGTTAAGGCACCTTTAGCACCGTTACCCATGGCAATTAGTTTGTAACCAAAGTCATCCATACGAACGATGAGTGCGACGATTCCATAAACACCTACAGTTGCTAAAATAGCAATGAACGTAACGACTGGAATTTGAATGCTTAATGGCTTGTCAGCTACAGTACTTAAAGCAATAATGATGATTTCTACTGAAAGAATAAAGTCTGTAAAGATGGCTGATTTAATTTTTTCTTTTTCATCAGTTAAAATTTGCTCTTGACTTTTAGGTTCCATGCTAGTTAAACGTTGTTTTTCTTCTTTATGAAAAAAGTATTCATAAATCTTCTCAGCACCTTCATAAGCTAAGTAAACTCCACCTAACATTAAGATA
>CACVAR010000214.1 GCA_902727905.1 uncultured Sulfurovum sp.
ATGATATCTTTAGAATTCCATTTCATGAGTTCAAAAGCTTTGTGTGTAGAAAGTAGGGCAAGGGTAGAGTCTAATCCACCTGAGATACCTATGACAGCTTTCTTTATGTGAGCATGTTGCATACGTTTTATGAGTGCATGAGCTTGGATGTTGACTATCTCATCACAGCGATGTTGCTTTTCTTGAAATACAGAAGGAACAAAGGGCATAGAGGGGATGAAACGTTTAAGCTTTTTGATTTTAACCGTCTCTTTTAGAGCTATGATTCTAAAAGGAGTCATTGTAGTGTCAGTATAGCTTGACTCGTTTATACGTAGCCAGTTAAGTCTTTGTAAGTCTAAGTCAGCTGTTATAAGGTTTGAGTCAAGGTTGAAGCGTTCATTTTGCATGAGCATTGAGCCATATTCTGCTATGAGTGCTTGACCACCAAATACAGTGTCTGTGGTAGACTCTCCTACACCAGATGAACTGTAAACATACGCTGACATACATCTTGCACTTTGGGTTCGTACCAACTCTTCACGGTATTCTGCTTTACCTATAAGTTCATTACTGGCTGAAAGATTAAAGATAATGTTCGCACCGTTAGCAGCCATTTGGTTACTTGGTGGTGTAATTGCCCAGAGGTCTTCACAAATTTCTACGCCAAATAAAATTTCGTCATGACCTTTAAAGAGTAGGTCAGTTCCAAAAGGAACCTCTTGTTTAAAAAGATTAATACTTTCATTTTGAATATCTATGCCTGTGTTAAATTGGCGTTTGTCATAAAACTCTTTTTTATTGGGTAGGAAAGATTTTGGAACGACACCTAATATCTCTCCACTTTGAAAAACAATAGCTGTGTTATAAAGTCGGTTATTATGTAGTAGGGCAAAACCTAAGATAGCAATGGTGGGAATATCTTTAGAAGCTGCTAGAAGTGACTCTAAAGTGTCATATTGTTTTTGGATAAGTGTTTGATTTAAAAAAAGGTCAGAAGCTGTATACCCTGTTAAGGTAAGTTCTGGAAAAACGACAATGGCAACATCTTCTGTATATGCTTGACCTAGAAGTTTTAAAATCTCAACAGCATTTTCTTGGGGATTTGCAACAACAGTTTTGTTAACAGCTGAAGCAACTCGATGGAATCCATGCATGAATAATCCTTAGATAATTTAAAGGATATTGTAACAAAATATTAAAGTAGACTAATTAATATAAAAAGTTTTATTTAGATATTTGATTTTTTTGGGAGAAAGAACTTTTATAGGGTTCCATAGTAGTTTAGTATATAGTTTACCTTTATTGATGGTGTATTTCCCATTTTTTGGAAATGCCTTCCCCCATGATTGTTTTTTTTTCAAGATGTTTAATAGATTTGATGACTTCAACTCAGAGCTTGTAAGCGAATCAGTTTTGTTGGTAAAAAGGTGATAGTATTTACCATTTTTACTTAAAAGAAAGAAGTGATAAGAGTCACCAATTCTACTGCTTCTATAAACTTTATCATATAATGGTTTAATACCATCTAGGCTATCAGCATTTAGCGTAACAGTCGAGAGCAATATAATTAGACTTAATAATAGATTTTTCATACGTCAATTATAACAAATATTGATGATTACATTAGCCTAAATTTAAAATAATAATAAAATTAAATGATTAAGCTGTTTTTTATAGTTAGGCTATATTATTACTTAAATTCTCTGCATATGTAAAAAAACAATTAAAAACATAAGAGATTAAAAAGGTCATTTTAAGTCACTTTTTAAAAAGGTATTTCTACCTATTTTTATAAGTAACTGTTGCTTTAAATACTTGTATATAGTACTTTTATCTTACAGTTGGTGTGGGTTCACTAAAATAATACCCTTGAGAGTAATCAGCACCCAGTTCCTTAACAATTTGATAAACTTCTTCATTATGTACGTATTCGGCAATGGTCTTTCTACCCAGCTTTTTAGAAAAAGAGATTATGGCTTCTGTAATAATAGCTGTATTTTTATCATTATTAATATTTTTGATGAGGCTCCCATCTATTTTAATATAATCTGCGTTTATGTTGATAATATGCTCAAAGTTTGCATAACCAGAACCAAAGTCATCAATAGCAATTTTAGAACCATGTTTTTTTATCTCTTTAATAAAGTTGTTAATAATCCTATAGTCACTTACTTCTTCTGATTCTGTAATTTCAAAAATGATGTTATGAGAGTTTGGATAATTCTCTAGTTTGTTATAAATAAAGTCAGTAATCTCTTCAGAAAGAATGTCATCAATACTAAGGTTAATTGAAAACTCTACATCATTTATGTTTTCAAATGTCTTAAGTGCTTTTTCAACAACAATCTTAGTGATGCTCGGATAAAGTTTTGCTTTTTGTGCTATTTCTAAAAGGGTAAAGGTTGAAACAGTTAGACCTTCATGGTCTAGCATTCTTACTAAGGTTTCATATTTCACAATTTTCTCTGTTTTGTTGTCAATAATTCCTTGGTAGTAAGTGGTAATACGATCTTCATCAATGGCTTCTTTAATTTTTTTGATCCACTCTATGTTTTGAGCATAGTCTTCATTTTTACGCATGGTATGATCAAAGATTAAAAACTTTTTTTGTCGTTCTTTGGCTTTCTTACGGGCTATGTTTGCATATAAAATAAGGTTCTGGTAGTTGTCATGTGCATAGTAAGTTGCTACACCACCAGTCACAGAGATACTTATACGGTTTTGATTTTCAAGATGAATGGTTGAAATATTCTGTTCTATATTGACAAAGAGGTTTCCAAAGAATGTTTGAAAGTTTTTGTTTGAAAGTTGATCTTCTTGAAAAAGAAGAATAAATTGATCACCTTGGAACCTATAGAGTCTAAACTCTTCAAAGTTTTTAAATTTTTTAAGGGTGTCAGCCAATTTAACAATAACAGAGTCCCCTATGTCAGAACCATAAAAGTCATTGAAGCCTGAAAAGTTATCAATGTTTAAATAGAAAAGTATAGGCTTAACAGCAGTTCTTAGGTCAAATAAAAGTTGGTTTCTATTGTAAAGACCAGTAAGTAAGTCCGTACGTTGCTTTTTAATTTCTTCTTTACTTTTTTCCAGTTCCGTAATGTCATGTCTCACAGCCACGTACTCTAAAATGTTGTTATTAGCATCCAAGATAGGTAGTATGGTTGCATTAACAATGTACGCATCCCCATTTTTATGTTTATTTTTTAAAATACCTTTCCAAATCTTTTTAGCTTGTATGGTTTCCCACATGTTTTCAAAAATGTCTACGGAGCTGTCTTCATGGCGTATGATATTGTGTGAACGTCCTATAAGCTCTTTCTCTGTGTATCCAGAGACATCACAGAACATTTTGTTAACATAAGTGATAATACCTTTTAAATCTGTTTTAGAGACAATGCTTGAAGTGTCTATGGCTGTTTTATATCCATCTAAAAACGCAATATTTTCAGAGAGTTTTTCGCTCATGGTGTTAAAAGCTAAAAGCGCATCCCCAATTTCATCTGGTTTATCAACTTTGAGTTTTATGTTGGTATTACCTGCTGAAATCATTTCAGATGCAGTTTGTAGTTTCTTTAAGTTTCCTGTAATTGATTGATAAAAAGCAATAAAAACATACAGTGCAACAAGTACAATGAGTAAAAACAAAATGAGTAAAGACCAAAGCTCACTCTTAGATTTCTGTATCAGTTCATGAATAGCATCTTTATAAGTGTAGTTAAACATCGAATAGAGTACTTCTTGTGATTCAACGGAAGAATTTATTTTCTCTAAAAAGAATTGACCATTTAATTGTTCTTCTATCTCATGCATAATTGCAGGGTCAATAATTTCTAATAGTTGGTCTATTTTGTAAGTTACAGCTGTTATTTGTTCTTCTAATCCATGATAGTTTGTTAGTTCTGAGATTAAGTAGTTCTTTTTTAAATAAATTTGTAAACTACTGAGGTCAGTTGAGATTGAGTATAAAGCAAGCTTTTGTGCTTTAAGTTGTTCACTTGTGTTTATGGTGCTAAAAGAGGTGTCGCTTAATTGTCGCGTGAAGTTGTTTAAGTGTGGCAATTTTTCTTGGAGCATAACAGCTAAGTAGTTAATTCTTCTGTCTTTGTTTGAGGCAAATTGACTGTATTTAGAAATTTCTTTTATGGTGTTTAAAAGTCTTTCAATAATTTCTCCATGCTTTTGAAAGACCGAATCTGCAGAAGTAATTCTGTCAAACTTTTCTTGTTTAATCATTTTGTAGGAAGCAATGGCTTTAGCAAAGTTCTGGTTTGAGCTTAGTATTTTAAAGTTTTTCTCATCAAACTCTCTAATACTAATTCTTTGATGTTTGAATTTAAATTCATTATCCTGTAGTTCTTCTAATATTTCACTGTTTTGATTGTTCTCTAAGTGTTCTAAAGAAAGTGTACGGTGAACTTGTACAGTTTTTATAAAAGCATTAAGTGCTTCAATGTAACGTAGTCCTGTTAATTGTTTATTGTATCTTTTGTTTTTTTCAATGTATTCTGTAAATATGGTTCTTGAAGGGAGTAAAAGTAAAACAAAAAGTAAGAGAATAGAGGTAATAATCTTGGTTTTAAAGGAGAGCTTACTCATGGTATAAAGTGCTGGTTGTAAAAGTGTTTGAAATAGCATGAGAGTTCTCCTTTGATTTAGAAGAATAGTATAGCATAGAAAATAATAAAAATTAATATTAATTTTAAATTAAATCCAATAATAACGCGAAAAATGTGAATTTGAAGCTCACTTTATTAAAAATAACAAGTAAGCTTCAAAATTAATTATCTATTTGCTACAACTTCAACAGAAATAATGTCATCCTCACCTCTAATGCTGTCAAGTACTGAAAAACTCTCTGCATCGTCAAGTTCAATAGCACCATATACGGTGTGAACACCGTCTAAGTGTGGTGTTGGAACAAAAGTAATGAAGAACTGGCTTCCACCTGTGTTTGGTCCAGCGTGTGCCATAGAAAGAGTTCCTCTTCTGTGTGGTTGTAAGCTTGTGTCTGTTTCACAGTCAATTGACCAATCCGGTCCACCAGTCCCAGGCATACCACCAGCACCTTCAGCAGTGTTTGGACAACCACCTTGCGCCATAAATCCGTCGATTACTCTGTGAAATTTAAGACCATTGTAAAAACCTGTTTCAGCTAAGTGTGCAAGGTTTGCTACGGTGTTTGGTGCATCTGCTGTAAATAGTTTAATCCAAATTGTTCCCTTTGAAGTGTTAAACTTTGCGTAGTTGTAAGTGTCTAAAACATCTTGTGCTATATCATATCTTTTTGACATGTTAATCCTTATTTTTTATAATTTTGCTAGAATTATATCAAAACTTATTAAGGGGTATATTATATGGAATTATG
>CACVAR010000215.1 GCA_902727905.1 uncultured Sulfurovum sp.
ATAATAATACCTTTTCTTTTTGAAGCAGCATGAATGAAGTTTCCATCACCAATATAGATACCTACATGAGTAACAGGAATGTTTCTAGATTTGTCTGTTAAGAAAAATAGTAAGTCACCTTTTTTAAGTCTAAAACGACTGACTTCTTTTCCTACTTTTGATTGAGCATAAGCAGTACGAGGAATTCCCACCCCTTCTTTTTTGTAGATATACTGCGTATAACCAGAACAGTCAAAACCTTTTGGGTGAGTTCCTCCCCAAACGTATTTTCCACCTAAGTGCTTTTTTGCATTCACTAAAATATTTTCTTTATTGTAGTCCATGGCTGTTTGTGCTAAGTTGTTTCGTTTGGTTGACAGATTATCTAGTTGACCTAAGATGTCGTTTTGTTCAGCTAAAAGTTTATTACGTTCAAGTTCTTTTAAAATAGCTTCCTGCTCAGCAAGTAATTTAACATAGTTTGCGTTATGTGTGATTCTTTTGCCTTTAAGTACTTTTCCCTCTTTGTTTTTTATAATGAAGATGTTATTTGAGGTGGCAAAGGTAAATGAGGTAAAGAGTATAAGATATAATATTAGATTTTTCATGCTAATATTATATCTAAAAATTAAGATTTTGTAAAGAGTATTATTTAACCTTTTCTGTGTTAGGGTAGATGAATGAAAGCTCTTTTAAAAGTTTAACTCTATCTGGCTCAGTTGTTGAATATGCATTTAGTTGTACTTTTAATACAGAATCTTGACTGCTATTATTGCTTAAGTCTTCTTTTGTAGAGAGAATAAGAACTTCTTTTGTTCCATTACCTGGTTTTACTGTCGCTTGTTTAAATCTTTTGATTTCAATTTTTCCAGCATATTGACCCACAACTTCTAATTTATAGGTATGTGTATTAGGTTCTGTATTTTTAAAGAACATTAGATAATCGTTACTGACTGTTTTGTTTTCTATTTTATAAAGTCTATTACCTTTGTTAATGTCTAGAATCATATATTCTTTTTCACCCCCCATTATAATTAGCATGGCAACAATAAGCGCTAAAGCACCAGCATACATGTAACTAACAGGTCGTAATATTTTTGTCTCTTTACCTTCATAAGCTGTAGCATTACTTGACCATTGAACCAGAGACTCTTTACCTAGTTTTCCCATAACTGTTGTACAGGCATCAACACACTCTAAACAGTTAATACACTCTAGTTGTAAACCTTTTCTAATATCAATGTGTGTTGGACAAACAGTTACACATTTTTCACAAGTCGTACATTCATTCTCTTCTTCAGCTAAATCTTTTTGTTTAAAGACTAACTTTTCTTTTTTATCATCATAAATCTGTCCACCACGTACAGGGTTATAGATGGCTTGAAGTGTGTTTTCATCATAGAGAACAGACTGTATACGAGAGTAAGGACAAATATAAGCACACCAGTCTTCTTTTAGGAATATAACATCATAAACAAGAAAAGCAACAATTCCTAGAATCATTCCCATTAGTACAGGATGCTCAGCAGGTGACATAATGTAGTTAAAGAAGTCTTCAGGAGGTACAAAGAACCATGTGAAGTTTGCAGCTGCTATGAAAGCTAACATTGTCCAAATAGTAATGGCAACAAGACGTTTAGCAGCATTCTCTTTGGTTGTGTAGTCAGGTTCTTTTTGTTTGTTAGAAATCTTTTTTCGCATACCAAGTAGTTTTGTTTCAATAAGATCACGGTAGATAACTCTAAAAATAGTTTGAGGACAAGCCCAACCACAAAATACACGCCCACCAACTGAAGTAGCAGCAAAAATACCAATAAAGAGTAACATTAGTACAAATGGCATCATGTATAACTCTTGCATGTCAAAAAGTGTTCCCATTAAGTGTAGTTGCTTTTTATCGAAAGAGAGTAAGAATATATGGTTACCCCCTATGGTTATGAAAGGCAAGCTTAATGCAAAGATAGTGATTAAAGCATATACGTAGTATCTTTTTATTCTAAATGGTAATTTGAGTTCAAGTTTTTTAGGTTTCTCTTTTTTAGGCTTCTCTTTTTGTGGATTTTCTTGTTTCTCATTTTGAGGATTAGTTTGTTCTAATTTTTCACTTTGAAGGTTTTCAATTTCCATGTTTTATCCTTTTATCTGTTATAATCATTTAAATTATAATCAAATAATGCTATAAGTATACTTATAATTTTAAATTATGTTTTAAATAATCTAAGATTATATTTAAAATCATTTATTATTATAAATAGGAGTTGACTTGTCAGATATCAAGTGTAGTCATTGTAAGTTAGAGTTTCATGAGTCTGTTTTAATAAAAGAAGAGCCTTCTTTGTACTTTTGTTGCAAGGGCTGTCAAGGTGTTTATCACTTGTTAAAAGAGGATGGATTAGACGCTTTTTATGACAAAATGCGTAATGACACCATTGCTCCCCCTATAGAAAGTGAAAATGATACCAGTAACTTTGATTTAGAAAGTTTTAAACAACGTTATATTAAGACTGATGAGAATGGTTTTTCAAGAGTAGACTTAGTGATAGAGGGGATTCACTGTGCAGCCTGTGTTTGGTTAAATGAAAAAGTTATTAATCAAACAGAAGGTGTGCTAGAAGCAAGTATTAACTTTTCTAATAACAAGGCTAAAGTAGTATGGGATGAAGATACGGTAAAGCTTTCTCATATTATAGATAAGATTCGCTCAGTAGGGTATAACGCTTATCCTTACGACTATAGTGATGCAACTGAAAAGTCTGTAGAAGCGAAACGTGATTATATTACGCGTGTGGGTGTTGCTATATTTGGAACGATGAACATCATGATGATAGGTGTTGCTAAATATGCTGGGTACTTCTCAGGAATGGATGCCGAAGTTTTACATATGATTCATGTGGTTGAGTTTATTTTCTCTTCTATGGTACTTTTTTATTCAGGTTGGGTCTTTTTTAAAGGTGCTTATTATGGTTTGAAAAACAAAATAGTTAATATGGATTTACTTGTTTCAGGTGGAGCAACCATTACCTATATCTATTCATTAACCATCTTATTTGGAGCGCAGGGACAAAGTTATTTTGATTCGGTCGCCATGATAATTATGTTTGTTCTGGTTGGGAAATACTTAGAAGTTCTGGGTAAAAAGTCAGCCATGGACAGCATGGATAAAATGAAAAATCAAATACCACTTGAAGCAACTGTTGTTAAAGATGGTGTTAAGTCAGTGCTTATGTTAGATCAGATTAACGTAGGTGACATAATAGAAGTTAAAAATGGAGAAAAAGCTTCTGTAGATGGTCAATCCATAGTAGAACTAGCAACCTTTGATGAAAGCTCTTTAAGTGGAGAGTCTTTACCTGTGGAAAAACGACAGGGTGATACCGTTCTTTCTGGAACCATTAACATCGGTAAAGTGATGAGGTATAAAGCGAGTAAAAACTATGCAAACTCAACCTTTAATACCATGATGAACCTTTTAGAAGATTCATTGGCATCTAAACCAAAAATAGAAGAGATGACCAATAGACTCTCTAAACATTTTTCGCTTTTGATTATTTTATTAGCTATGTTTTCTTTCGTCGCTTGGTACTTTTACTCAGGAGATTTTGAGAAGTCACTTATTATTACTATTTCTGTTATTGTTATTGCTTGTCCTTGTGCTTTGGCACTGGCTACACCTATTGCTTCCTTAGTTGGTATATCTTGGGCGACAGAAAAAGGTTTACTTTTTAAAGAGGCAAAGTTTATTGAGACTTTTGCACAAGCAACTACCGTTGTTGTAGACAAAACAGGAACCATCACAGAGGGTAAGCTAAAAGTTAAAAAACAAATAGTAAAAGGAGGTAGTGAAGACAATGAAAGCCTAAGTGATGAAAATCTAGCATTACTTTTTGCTTTAGCAGATGCTTCAGTACATCCCGTTAGTAAAGCGATTAAGAAGTATCTATTGGAAACAGGCAGAGAGATAGAGCCTAAAGCTTTAGAAAACATAGAACAAGTTTCAGCACAAGGTTTAGAAGCAGATTTTGGAGCAAAAAAGATTTTAGGTGGTAATGCTAAGTTGATGGAAGCCCATAATATAAGTGTAGATCAGAGTGAATCGACCATTTATCATTTTGCTATTGATGGGGTTTTACTGAGTACCTTTGAGTTGGAAGATAGCATTAAAGAAGATGTTGATACTCTGGTTAGTTACTTTAAAGCTAATGACATTGAGTTAATAATGGCAACAGGCGATAATGCTTTTGTGGCTAATAAAGTAGCCAAAGAAGTAGGTATAGAAGATGTTAGGGCTGAGATGTCCCCAGTAGATAAGGCTGAACTTATTACTAAGCTTCAAAAAGAAGAGAAAAAAGTTGTTATGATTGGTGATGGTATTAATGATACTTTAGCCCTTTCACGTTCTGACATTGCTATTGCGATGGGTTCAGGTGCTGATGTTGCTTTAGCCATGTCAGATGTAGTGGTTTTAAACAACTCTTTAGAGGGTATTAAAGATTCTTTTCTTATTTCAAGACGTACTTATAAGTTCATTAAACAAAATTTGATGATATCATTGGTTTACAATCTTTTAACCATTCCCATTGCAATAGCAGGTTATGTTATGCCATTGGTAGCAGCACTTTCAATGAGTTTAAGTTCATTATTGGTCGTTGCTAACTCAATGAGAATTAAAAATATAAATAAAAAATAGAGGAGAGTAGATATGAATGAAGTATTACAGTTAGAGTTAATTGTTGGGGTTGTGGTAACCTTTGTATTGATTATGATTTTTGTTGCATCAGCCAAAAAAGGAAACTTTGATGATCAAAAAAAGATGATGGATGGTATGCTTTTTGATTCACCGGATGACTTAAGAGCAGCAGCAGAACAAGAAGCTAAACAAGAAGAGATGATAGCCAAGAAGAAAGAGAAACAAAATTCAACTGATTAAGAACTTTATGTTCTTTATTGTAAGGAGATTATTAGCTATTGTTTTGAGCAGTTTTAATTTTTATAACTTTTCTAAAGCTTTACTAATAATACTACTTTTCCACATATAAAACACATTTAGCTCTTAAAATATGTTTAGTTTATTTAGTATTTTAAGTTAAATATTAAATAAATTATATTTTCAGTTAAAAAAAGGTTTGTTATGTTTAATTTTTCTCTTGTTCTTATCTTTGTACTTTTCTTTAGTGGATGTGCAAATAGTACTCAAAGTGCTTCACCAACAGTAAAAAAAGAAGCTATTAAAATAAAGAAGTTACAAAAGCATGCTAGCAATATGGGATGCAAAGTGTTAAAGAATGGTTATATGGTTTGTCCAAAATCAATGAACCGATAAACTTTACTAATTTACTTAGAGTAAAAAATAAATTAGTAATAAAAG
>CACVAR010000216.1 GCA_902727905.1 uncultured Sulfurovum sp.
TGCTCGTCATACCAATCATTATAAGTCATTTTAATCCTTCTAGGTGCAGTGTAGCATATAAACCTTTTTTTGCTTTTGGTTTATACTTTTTAGCTTTCTATTTTTGAAAATAGTCTTTTAAGCTACAAAACTCTTCTATCTAAGATGAAGTCACGTATTACATGAATGAAAACAGGTATTTTTTGATTGGCATCAACAGAAAATGTTGCCAGTTCTTTGTAGGTATCTTTACGTTCATTAAATAAGGTTCTCGCTCTATCTTCATCTTGAAGTAAAGGACGCTTGTCACGTTCTCTTTTGGATATACGGTTCAGTATGACATCAAAATCAGCGTTAATATAAATTATGAGAGACTTGTCAGATATGGAACTGTAAATAGGAAGCCCTCCACCTGTAGCAATGACTTGACCTTTCTTTTGGGTTAGTCTATTAATACAGTCTTGTTCAAGATTACGAAAATACGCTTCACCCTTAGTTTTAAAAATTTCAGAAACAGAAGCACCTTGTTCTTCTTCAATCATTGTGTCAACATCTACAAACTCTTTAAACAGCTGTCTAGCAAGATTTCTACCAACACTTGTTTTTCCAGAACCCATAAAACCTATGAGGACTATGTTGTCATATACCAATTTTTACTCCTTCTACTATTGCTTTTCATTAAAAATTTTAGATGAATGTCATTTCACAAACGATTTGAGCATGATCACTTTTAAACAATAAGTCATTTTGATTTCCATGTAGATGTTCATCTAAAATCTTATAATTAGTTATTTCAGCCATTCTATCACTATTAGCTTTATCAAAATGATTTGAGACAAAAACATAGTCCAAAACATGCCCTTTTCCTAAAAAGTAACTTGTTGGTTTTCTTATAGGTTCTTTTTGCTCAGGGTGAGGGTTGAGTATCTCTTCTTTGTATTGGTAACTTGCATCGTGTAAGAGAAAACCTTCTTCACTTTTTTCTTGATGGTACTTATGATTGCTTAAGGCATCAATAGTGAGAGAGAACTCTTTATCGTTTAAATCACAGAGTAGGACTATTGGCTTCTCTTTAACTTTTTTTATGTTGTAAAAAAGTGAGGAGGCTTCACAGAGTCTTTGGTGTAATGAGGTAGCAGTAGTACCTTTAAGTGCTTTGGCTACAGATTTTTTTTTATGTTCTAAAGTATGGGTTTCATTGAAGCGATATTCAAACTCATTGAGCCGATTGGATTTTAGATGGCTGACATAAACCACAAGCTCTTGTTCATTTGGCAATGTTATGGTCGCTTTTATAGGCACTCGGGCTAAACCGTAATGACCTTTAAACGCATGCTTTTCAAAAGAGGGAATATGCACCCGTACTCTTTGGAGTTTAGTAATAGGGTACTTTGAAGCAATGGCAACCGTAGTACTGGTAAAGGTTTTTTTAGTTAGTTTTGCTTGGTCAACTGTTTCAAAGTACTCAAAACCCAACTCTTTAACAAGTGTTTCTAAAGCATCACGTGAAAAGACCTCTTGAAAACCAATAATGTTACAATCCATTTGTATGGTTTGCTCTTTTATCCATGTGGTTTTCTCAGCCCATTGTTCTTGGCTAAAGCGTTCTTTTTTGGTGTACCATGAGTAGGGAGGTTCTACAAATTGGAAAAGGTTGAAGGTTCCTAGTTTTATTTTCATGGTGGGATTATAGCTAACTTATTTAAGGAAGATAAGTCTTTCTATGTTAATCTAAAATACTATAAAGTTGATATTATTTTTCAATTTCCTTTAGTAGGTTTCCCCAAAGTCTGCTAGTTTGTTTTTTAATAGTTGTGCTATTGTCCATGATTCTTTTAGATTTAATTCCATAACTAACAAAGTTAGACTTACCTAAATATGAGTATCTTGTATAAAGCTTTTTTTTGTAAAGCTTTTCACTAGGGATATTCCTAGCTTCTCTAATTTTATTCTTTTTATCTCGTGTTTTTTTCGCTAATAAAACACCTTTTTTCATTTTTTGATAATATCTAGATATTGATGATGGTCGTATAAAGATGTTTTCTCCATCAAATATAAATCCTAGGTACTGTATAGGTTTATCTGACCTCAATTTTCCATTAATTGATTGAAATACTCTTTTTTCTGTTTTTTCTATATTAATCTCAACATTTAAATGGCTGATTTCATGAATAACAAACTTCTCAATTTCTTCTTTTCTATTAATAGGAGCAATAATTAGCATATCATCACAATACCTATAATACTTTCCTTCAAAAGTATGCACATAGTTTTTGATTTTTTCATCAAAGTCAATCATATAAATATTAGATAATAATGCACTAAGTGATGAACCTTGAGGTATTCCTTTCTTCTCTGAGTTTGAATCAATAAATCCTTTTTTTCTAACTTCTTCTCTAAATTCTTCTATTGTACAAATTCTTTTTCTGTTCTTACTTTTAGGATTATGTTTAGAGATAGAAAAATATTCATAGATTTTATCCCTATCAACTGTTGCAAATTTTGTTATAGATTTATAAATTTTGTAGTGATCATTTGGTAATGTCTTTACGTTTAAGATATTAGCCCATTGTTCTTTCAAGATTCTATGGTCTAGAGTATCAAAAAACTTAGAGAAATCAAGTGCAATAACACTACAATCACCATATGTTTTGATGTCGTCAAAAGCTTGTTTTGCGAAATCTATATTACTTTTACCTAATTTTCTAAATGCAAGAACATTATTCCTTAATGATTTTTCTTTTAGTTTTTCTTCATAGTATTTTGATAGGGTTAAGGCATAATAACTGTATATATATCCATCTAGATGACTAGAATAAGATATTGTACGTGTTTTCTCAACTTTTTCTTTTTTCTTTGTTTTTTCGTTATATTTGTACTTGTATGAGATTATATTAAATGTGATAAATGGGAGAAATGAGTGTTTTTCTATTTTTGAAGAGTTTGTTACAATTTTTGAGGATTTTTCAAATCCAAGAGGCAAATCAAAGTGTAAATAGGTTCTATTTAGGTACCAATTATCTTGTTTCTTTTTTTATAATTCAAGTTGTTTTCCGTTGTTTGCAGAACCAAAGTAATATTGAAGCAATTCTCTCTTAATAAAATTACTTTGGTAGCATGTACGGGTCTTAGTCCGTAATCTGACTTACATGAAAGTAAGTTTCTGAATATTAGCAATCTATGATATGTTATAATATCTTATCAAACAAGGAGGACTCAATGGTCTATTTACTTAAACAAGTTCTTTCAATATTTCTACAATTTCTTTGTATAAATGTTGACTTTCAATTATAAGCCTCAAGCTCTAAAAACTTAAGCAATATGATTTTATCATAAGTAGTATTAAAAAATAAGAAAAGATAGAGGTGAGACATATTTTACTGAACTAATGTGTATTAAGAGCTGACATTAATATTTACTCCTCTTCCACAGAAAGGAAACGCCACGCAGAACTTTCAAGGTCAAGGTTAAAGTTCCCAATACTCATACGTTTTAATTCTAAAACTTTCAGAGGTGTTCCAAACTTTGGGTCTTTTAAGGCACCAAAAAGTCGACGAATATGAGGGTTCTTCCCTTCACCAAGTTTAACTCTAAGTTTTGTTTTTGCAGCAGCCATATTTAGCTTTTTAACATCAAGGGCTTTGAGTATGCCGTCTTTACTCTCCACACCTTTTAATGTTTGGGAAATGTGTTCATCGGTCACATGTCCTCGCACCCAAATCTTATACACTTTAATACAGTTCCCAGGTTTGGTTAAGGCATTACCCGTTTGTCCGTTGGTTGTAAAAAAGAGAAGCCCTTTAGACTCCAAGTCAAGCCGTCCCACTGGCATCCACCCATCATTAAAAGCCCATTTGGGTAAAAGGTCATACACCGTTTTTCGTCCACGTTCATCAGAACGTGTGACGATATAGCCTTTTGGTTTGTTTAGGGCTAGGAGTTGGTTTGAGTTGGTGGTTGTGTTATTCATGATGAAAGTATAGCGTAGGATGTGATTACTGTCACAGCAGTTGAAATCTTTATTAAAGCATCCACTCTTCAGTATCAAAACAATTTAAGCATCTATTTCAAATGAACTAGATGCGTATTGTATCTTAATAATCTATGCTAAAATAGAGTACTTAAAATTAGGAAAAAATAAATGATAAAAAATATAGCAATAACAGGTGGAACGCACGGTAATGAGTTAACAGGGGTGTATCTTGTAAAAAAGTGGCAAAAGAACCCAGCACTTGTAAAACGTAGTAATTTTGAAACCATTACCAAGTTGATGAACTTACAAGCCATTAAAGAGGTACGTCGTTATGTTGACCAAGATCTAAATCGATCATTTGGCTTAAGTGAGCTGGGTAATGATGAGTTGGAGAATTATGAAGTAAAGTTAGCCAAAGAGCTAAACTCTGAGTTAGGTGAAAAAGGGAGTGAGGAATCAAAAGTAGATTTCATAGTTGATTTACATACGACTACAGCAAATATGGGGCTTTCTATTGTGGTGAGTAACCCAAGTAAAATTACATGGAGAGCCATTGCTTATCTTTGTAAGATGGAACCTGCACTTAAAGTGTACCGATGGAAAGGAGACATTGAGAATGCTTTTGTAGATTCAATGGCTCCTCATGGTTTTGCCATAGAAGTGGGTGCTGTACCCCAAGGTGTTTTGAGAGCTGATTTATTTTTACAGACAGAAGCGTTGATTTATCATCTACTTGATTATGTTGAGAAAGAGAATAATGGAGATGAGTTAAATATAAGCGATGAAGTAGAGATTTATGACCATGAAGTACTGGTTGATTATCCACGTGATGAAGAGCGTGATATTGTCGCGATGGTACATCAAGATAGACAAGATAAAGATTTTACACTCATAGAAAAAGGTGACCCTCTCTTTTTAACACTTGAAAATGAGACCATAAACTATGATGGAGAGCCACGATACACCATTTTTGTGAATGAAGCAGCCTATTATGAAAAAGGGTTTGCTATGACTTTGGCTGAGAAGAAGATGCTGAAGATATAGTATTATTTCAAGATAGGAGTTCTATGAGGCACAGTTGACACAACGAACACTTTCTGGACGTATTAACATGCGTCCTACTGAAATGGATTCTTCACACTCTCTACTAAACCTTCTGCTTAAGAAAAAAAGTCTCACCATCCCAGAAAACTTGTACAACTTTAAGTTGCTCATTGTCAAAACAAAAGTCATTAATGATTCGGCTGTTATCTATCTGCTCATTGTTAAAGACTTTTTGAACAGAACCAATGAAAGTAGATTCATAATAAACATCTAAAACTTTAGTATCTTCTTTATTCTTTTGATTATGAGTAA
>CACVAR010000217.1 GCA_902727905.1 uncultured Sulfurovum sp.
ACGTAACATTTGAATTTCTACACGTCTCATTGAACGTACTTGTACTTTCTTTAACACTTTCTCAATCTTATTCATATCATTGGGATGAACTAAGTCAAATGCACTGTTTCTAATAATAGCTAAGAACTCTTTGTCATCAAAATTTACTGCTTCTTGATTTCGTTTTGCATCTCGGAAATGCTTAAGTACAATTCTGGAGGTTTGCATGTAGCGTTTTTCCGTTGAATGCATATATTCACTTTTATGAATAAAAAGATAAGCACCAAAAAAAGCTGTGAGTAGTAAAATAGCCACTAAAAAAATTATACGAATTTTGCTATAAAGGGTCATGAGAGTAACCTATAGCCAACACCACGTACTGTTTTTATACTTACCTCATCACCTAGTTTTTTACGTAAACGATTAATAATAACAGCCAAAGAACCATCGGTTCCATATTCAAAAACTTCTGAATCATAAAGTATCTGCTCTTTTGAAACGGTGCTATTTCTATTTTTTATAAGCAAACGTAGTACCACATATTCAGCAGGAGTCAATGCTAAAGGTTCAGCATGTAAAGTAATCTCCTCTTGTGTCTCATTTAAAACTAAATCACTTGTAGGTTCTTCGTTATTATGAACTTTTTTATAGCGACGAAGCAAAGAGATAATCCGTGCGTACATCTCTTGTGGGTCATAAGGTTTTGGGAGGTAATCATCTGCACCAAGTTGTAAACCTAAAACTTTATCAGAGAGGTCAGAACGCGCAGAAGAGATAATAATAGGAATGTCATATTTACTCACCACTTCACGGCAGACTTCAAGTCCATCCATGTTGGGGAGTGTAAGATCAAGTATGAGGAGATCATACTTTTCAATACCAGCACTCAGACCCAAATAAGGGTCTTCGTAGTTGGTCACTTTTAAATTGTATTTGGCTAAAAAATCACTTAGAAGAGAAGCATACTCTGCATCGTCTTCTATCATCAATATATTTGTCATGAGGCATTATAACCAATTTGCCTACTATTTTTTCTCTGCTTGTAAAGCTTGTACAAATTTTGTTTTTTGTTCATCTGTTAAGATTGCTAAAACTTTTTCCATCATGTCAGCTTTCATATTTGCTTTAAAAGTAGCTCTTTCTACTGACTTTGCAATGAGTGCTTCTCTATCAACACCATCAACACTAATAAACTGTGCTCTTGAACCTGAAGCTTTCATCTCTTGACGCTTTGCTTTCATGGTTTCTTTCATCGCTTTACGTGCCTCTTTAATGGCTGCTTTTTGTTCAGATGTAATGTCTGCTGCTTTAAGTGCTGCTTTCATGTGGTGTTTTCCACCTCTGTGATGTTTTCCACCTCTATCATACTTAGCAGCTCTATCACACTTGGTACTGCTTTTACAATTTTCTTTTACGTTTTCTGCACTTACTGCTGTGGTTGCCATGATACCTGAGATTGTTACGATTGCTAATGTTTTTAAAACTTTCATTTTAATTCCTTTAAGTTTTGATAAGCGTATTATGACGCATCAACATTAACAGAGTTTTAAAGTTTTATTAACGACTATTAACAACCTTCTCTAAGTCTTCAACTTTTTTAATTAAGACATTGTTTTGCTCTACTAACTCTTTTAAAAGTTTATTTGCATCTTCCTCTTCTTCCTTATCATGTTCATCATTAAGTGTCTCAATAATAATCCCTATAATCATATTTAAAAAAGTATACGCTGTTAAAACAATAAACGAGATATAAAATGCCCAAGAGTAAGGGTGTGTTTCCATACTCTCTGCCATAATGTCTGTCCAACCTTCAAAAGTCATAATTTGGAAAAGTGTTAGCAGTGCTACACCTAAGTCTGCCCAAGCTCCTGACTTAGCATCTTCAAAAAATATTGTTCCCGTAACAGCATAAATATAAAAAATGATAAACATTAATATCATGACATAACCAATAGACTTTGCTGACCTAAACAATGCATTAATAATCTCTTTAAGCTCAGGTAATATGGTAATAATTCGTAAAATTCTAAAAATACGCAGTAACCTAGCTACAGCCGATTCGTTTCCATCTATAGGGATTAAACTCACAGCCACAATCACAAAATCAAAAATATTCCAACCATCTTTAAAAAAATCCAATGGCTTTTCATAAGAAGTGATACGCATAATAATTTCCATAACAAATATAATGGTAATCATCTGATCAAGTGTAAAGATAACTTCTTGATAAACTGGATCCAGCTCAAAAGTATCAATCCCTACTAATAGGGCAGAAATAATAATAATACTCATCATAAAAAACTCAAAGTATTTGTTGTAAATTAATAAAGAAAGGGTTTGTCGTAATTCAGCTATAGATATCATTTTGGGATTTTATAGAAAATAGATTTGTACTACTTAGCTTAAAACAAATAATTCACTTCAAATTGTCTATCTGTGTAAGAAGGGTTCAGTTTTGATTAATGTTCATTAATATTACACTTAAAGTTCGTTCATATTGATGGGTTATACTTCTCTTATCTAAATCATTAAAGGATAAATAAAATGAGAACTTTAAAATTATTAACCATAACAACCCTAGTAGGTATACTCTCAGTCAGTACATTAAATGCAAAAGAGCATTATGAGAAAACAACAACGAAAGTAAAACATGAACGACAATATCAAGAGGTTAAACAAGATTCAAGAATCAAAAAAGATTTAAACGTAAAAGATAAAAGAGCATCAAGAGCTAATACTAATTCACGCTACCATCAAACTAGTCCTAAAAAAGGATTTCAAAAAAAGCTTCATAATAAAAAGAGATTTCACTCTAAAAAAAATGCTGTTAAAGTTTTAAAAAGAGGTGACAGAGGACATAAAGTTAAAGTATTACAACGATCTTTAAAACAAAGAGGATTCTACAGAGGTCGGATTGATGGAGTTTTTGGTAAAGGTCTAAAAAGAGCTGTAAAAAAATTTCAAAGAAACCATAGGATTTATCCAAATGGTGTAGCTTCTAAAAAAACACTTCGATTATTGCGTTTAAGATAGGTAGAGTTTTCTACATTATTCCTCTACACCTTTAAACAAGGTCGTAGAGATTTTTCTAAGTCTTTAATATACTAGTTTAAAAGGTATAAAGTACTAGAGAAGTACCATATATCAATGAAAAACAAGTATATAAAAATCAGCCACATTTCAGAGGTGAAATTTAGAGAAATAATAAAGCTACTTACAGAAGATTTATCAGATACACAAATAGCAAATATTACAAAGCTAAATCGTAATATACTAAATCCATATTTAATGCTTTTTAGAGAGAGGATTTCAGATATTTGTGAAGAATCTTCTCCATTATCAGGAGAGATTGAAGTTGATGAGTCATACTTAAGGAGCTAGTAGAGTTAAAGGAAAAAGAGGACAAGAAGAGAGAGGTAAAGTAGATATTAATTCAGTTATCCATTCAGATGGCTGGCGTAGTTATCATGGTTTAGTAGATGTTGGCTATAATAAATATTTTAGGGTGCATCATGGAGTGAATGAGTTTGTTCGAGATAACTCTCATTAGCAATAATAACCATTATATAATAGTTTAGCTACCATACAAAAAATCATAAACCAAAAGAGAAAATATGAACGAAAATACAAATCAACCTACAGCCATTCATTTAAAAGATTATCAAGCACCAAATTTTAAAATAAACTCTGTAGAACTAACTTTTGAACTCTTTGAAGAGTATACTACAGTTAACAGCGTTATGAACATTTCTAAAATCAATAGTGATAGCACTATTTTAGCTCTAAACAGCATTGACCTAGAGTTGGAAAGCATTTATATTGACGATATAGAAGTCGATAGTAGAAACTATGTCTATGAAAACGAACTACTTAGCATTAGTAATGTACCTGAAGAATTTACCCTAAAAATTGAAAACAAAATCTACCCTCACTTAAATACAGAGCTAGAAGGACTTTACCTTTCATCAGGTATTTACTGTACACAAAATGAGCCTGAAGGGTTTAGACGTATTACCCCTTATTTGGACAAGCCTGATAGCCTTTCGGTTTTTACTACGACTATTATCGCTGATGCTAATAAATACCCTATTTTATTAGGAAATGGAAATAAAGCTTCTGAACTTACTCCTTTAGAAAACAATAGACAAAGTATGACATGGCACGACCCACATCCAAAGCCTGCTTATCTATTTGCTTTGGTCGCTGGTAACTTAGGTGTTGTTTCAGATGCGTTTACTACTGCATCAGGAAATGACGTAGAACTCAACATCTACTGTGACTTAGGAAACGAATCCAAATGTCATCATGCCATGAAATCACTCAAAGAAGCTATGATATGGGATGAAGAACAGTATGGTTGTGAATATGACCTCAACATCTACAACATCGTAGCTGTTGACGCTTTTAACATGGGAGCTATGGAAAACAAAGGACTAAACATCTTTAATACCTCAGCCGTACTTGCTGATGCTGACGTGGCAACTGACGACAACTTTATGCGTATTCAAAGCATCATTGCCCATGAGTACTTTCATAATTGGACAGGAAATAGAGTTACCTGTAAAAACTGGTTTCAACTCACACTAAAAGAAGGGCTTACTGTTTTCCGTGACCAATGTTTCTCGGCTGATTTAAACTCAGCCGATGTACAAAGAATTAACGATGTCAAAGATTTAAGAAGCTATCAGTTTGTAGAAGATGCTTCGCCTACCTCTCACCCTATTCAACCCAAGTCCTACATCTCTATGAACAACTTCTACACAGCCACGGTTTATGAAAAAGGTGCAGAGGTTATACGTATGGTGCATACACTTTTAGGTGAAGAGAACTATCGAAAAGCTACCGACCTCTACTTCAAAACCTTTGATGGACAAGCTGTAACAACCCAAGACTTTTTATGGAGTATGCAGGAGGCTTCAGGGCATGACTTAACACATTTTGAGCTTTGGTATGACCAATCAGGTACACCAACTGTAAAAGTGACTAATAGCTATGAGAATGGAATCTATTCTATTAACTTTAAACAAATTGTTCCAAGTACAGTAGATGGGACAGAACAAAAGCCTTATTATTTTCCATTTAAAATAGGACTTATAGATTCTAATGGACAAGAGATTTTAGAAAAAGTATTGATTCTTTCAAAAGAAGAAGAGACATTTAGCTTTGAAAACTTAAAAGAAAAACCTCATCTCTCACTGAACCGTGATTTCTCTGCTCCTGTTATTGTCGAATTTAAAGATGCTGACCACGTTTTTTCTATGGAACATGATCAAAATAGTTTTGCCCGTTATGATGCTACACAAACTTTTGGGATTGAAACCATAAAAA
>CACVAR010000218.1 GCA_902727905.1 uncultured Sulfurovum sp.
TTAACACTTTCTAACCAAAATTACGGTAGAATAGGCGCTATTTTAATAAAGAATTAATGGAGTTATCATGGCAGAATATGGTGCTAGTAATATTAAAGTCCTTAAGGGACTAGAAGCAGTTAGAAAAAGACCAGGAATGTACATTGGAGATACCTCAACAAAGGGTCTTCACCACCTCGTTTACGAAGTTGTTGACAACTCCATTGATGAAGCAATGGCAGGTTTTTGTGACACCATTAAAGTGACACTTACTAAAGAAGGTTCAGCAGTTATTGAGGATAATGGTCGTGGTATTCCCGTTAAAGAACACCCTACTGAAAAAATCTCAGCTGCCACAGTTGTTTTAACCGTACTGCATGCTGGTGGTAAGTTTGACAAAGACACTTATAAAGTTTCTGGTGGTCTTCATGGCGTTGGGGTTTCAGTTGTAAATGCCCTCTCAAAAGATTTACACTTAACTATTTTCAAAGATAAAGAGGTTCATACTCAAAGTTTCCAAGAGGGTATTCCTACAGATATTCTTGTCTCTGGTGACAGTACTCGAAAGCATGGAACTAAGATTGAGTTTTGGCCAGATGATACTATCTTCACCGAATCAGTAACTTTCCAAAAAGCAATTTTAATGAAGCGTTTTAAAGAGCTTTGTTATCTAAACCCAAAAATCACTATTGAATTTAAAGATGAGCGTGACAATACAAAAGAAACCTATCATTTTGAAGGAGGGATTAAACAGTTCGTTGAAGATATGAACACAAAAAATCCTCTTTCAAATGCACAGTTTTTCCAAGGTGCAGCAGATGATATTGAGATTGATATTGCACTCATGTATTGTGATGCTGACTCTGAAAAGTCACTCTCTTTTGTAAACAACATTAAAACAGCTGAAGGTGGAACCCATGAAGCTGGTTTTAGAGCTGGGTTAACCCGTTCTATGTCTTCATACATCTCTAAGAATGCAAATGCAAAAGAGAAGGGTACAAAGATAACAGGTGACGACTGTAAAGAAGGTCTTATTGCCATTGTTTCTGTTCGTGTTCCTGAACCTCAGTTCGAGGGTCAAACAAAAGGAAAACTTGGTTCATCTTATGTTCGCCCTTTAGTTCAAAAATTCTTCTCTGAAAACTTTAACAAATACCTTGAAGAAAACCCACTTGAAGCGAAAGCGATTATGGGTCAAATTTTACTGGCTGCTCGTGGTCGTGATGCTGCAAAACGTGCTAAAGACTTAGTTAAACGTAAAGACAACATGAGTATTGGTACGCTTCCAGGTAAGCTGGCTGATTGTCAAAGTAAAGACCCTGCTCTTTCAGAAATTTATCTGGTTGAAGGGGACTCTGCAGGGGGTTCAGCAAAACAAGGTCGTGACCGTGTATTTCAAGCGATTCTACCACTTAAAGGTAAAATTTTAAATGTTGAAAAAGCACGTTTAGAAAAAATTCTAAAATCAGACGAAATCAAAAACATGATTACAGCACTGGGTTGTGGCATTGGTGAAGAATTTAATGAAGATAAGTTACGTTATCATAAAGTCATTATCATGACCGATGCCGATGTAGATGGTTCTCACATTCAAACACTGCTTATGACCTTCTTCTACCGTTTCCTAAAACCAATTATTGAAAAAGGTTACCTCTACTTGGCACAGCCTCCTCTTTACCGTTATAAAAAAGGTAAAAATGAGACCTATTTAAAAGATGATAAATCCCTCAATGACTTCTTAATTGAAAATGGAATTTCTGTTCTAGAGTCTGAGAGTATGGGTAAACAGGATTTAGTAGAACTCTTTAAACTAGTTGCTTACTATAAAATGACTTTATCTGAAATTGAAAAACGTTTTGCACTTCCAGAAGTAATTCGTTACATGGTAGAAAACCCAGATATTATCTCAACAGATAATACAACTTTAGCAGCATCACTGGAAGCATATATTAATAATTTAGGATATAACATCTTAACAAAAACAGTTAATGATGATTACATTCAATATTTTGTTCAAACAAATGATGGTCTGGAAGAATTAGTGATTGATGACAATCTATTTACGTCACCTCACTACAATGAAGCTATTTATATGAATCAGAAAATTGCTGATAGAATTACTGAAGAGTATAAGGAGAAAGACTTACTAGAGTTACTTGCTATGGTTGAGTCTTCAGCTAAAAAAGGTGCTTATATTCAACGATATAAAGGTCTAGGAGAGATGAACCCTGAACAACTTTGGGAGACCACTATGAATCCTGAGGACAGACGTTTACTTCAAGTCGTTATTGATGATGATGAAGCTGCATCTGATACCTTTGTCCTCTTTATGGGTGATGAAGTAGAACCAAGACGTAACTACATCGAAACACATGCTAAAGATGTTAAACACTTAGATGTTTAACGTCTTCTAAACTTGAATTCAAGTCACAAATCCCATAGCTTGCATAGATGGAAATTAAGAATCTATCGTAACTCATCTGGCATTCGCCCATAAAAACTACCATTTAACTGTGTTGTTTTAACAAGATAGTTTCTGAACTTAGTAAATAATATTTTATCTGGAATTTGAGGGTTATTCCAAAATTCATTTAAACTCTTATCTTTATTGGTAAGGGACTCTATGTCATAAATTGCATTACCTAATGTAATCGTTGGTGTACCATGATAAAGTGATGAGAGACCAACTGTTGAGTTAATTGATACTGTCCCCTTTGCATTCTTTAAACAAGTAGGAAGATGTAAGTCATGTACAACCATAATACGTTCTTCAATCTGTAGTCTTTCTGCTTCTTGCATAATAAATCTTGTATAGTTTTTACGCCCTCTATCAAGAGGATGATGCTTAAACATTAAGTAAAAATTATCACTAGCATAATTTGCAAAGGAATTAAGAACCTCTAAAATAAAATGCTCTATTGTCCCATAATTAGAATGTTGTAATATTTGAAAATCATTATGTGTCTGTAATGGAACAAAAAAATATTGCTTGCTATAGGTAGTCTTAATTAAGGATAAATACTTTTTATCTTTCACGGTATATACAACTTTTCTTATTAAGGATTTTATACCTATGAAAAACTCTTGCCTAGCAGAAAAATTTCGATGATGTATATAATGTCTATACTTAAAATGAAAAAGATTTGCTATAAAATAATAAACAACCACAACAGACCATAATCGTATCGCACTAAACTTTGAGTCTTTAACATTACTAATTTCCATCGGTCCAAGAAACTCATAAAAACTTTTATGTCGAATTATATGACTATAATCATTAACACCATAACGTTCAAATGTAATATAATGGGGACGTACATAACCCTCTTCAAAAACAAAGATTTCTATTCCAAGTTGTTGAGAGACTTGAACTAATACACCTTGATAGAATCTACAGTCACCAAATAAAAAAACTTTATCAATCTGATACTCTACAAGATATTTTTCTATAAACTCTTTCCAAGCCTCTTTAGAACCAGTATATCCTGTATAATTATCTTTATAAGAAAAAAATTCATCCCCTGCATTCAATCCTATTCTAAATGTATTTGCCCCTTTTAATCTAAACTGAGCATCTAACCTTTTAAAAAAACATCCTATTGGACCTTGTAAAAAAAGAATATTTTTCTCAACAATATCTCCAATCTCATTCACCTAAAATAATCCTTATGAGTAACTGAACTTTACGAAAAAAGAAGTTTCTTATATTAATATATAATCGTAATGTTTTATTATGATTATATCGGCTTTTTTCTTTATCTATCTCTTCTAAAAGTACCTCAACCTCACACAAATCATTTGTTTTAGGATGTAAATAACGAGGGTAAAGAATCAATGTAGCAGCAACCAATTCATCAATACTCCGTGTTTTCTTACGTCGTTTAATGGTTCGAAAATCAGTACTAACTCCCCATCCTGCATAAAAGGGTAATCCATAAGTATAAACTTGCTTCCCACGTATTAATGCTTCAAACCCTACTAAAGAAGTCATAGTATGCACCTCATCACACAGAAGCAAAACCGAATCCAATCCAACATCAGTAATAACCCTATCACAATACTCTAATGCAATAGATATATCAATGTGACCTTTACGGTTTCCAGCTAGCACATCTGGATGTGGCTTATAAATAATATATGCATCTGTACTGTTCATACGTGCTTGTATTAACAGTTCTAAATTGTCCATACCATTTGCACCATAAATAATTGAAGCATCATCTTCAACCTGCCCTGGTACGAGAACAACTTTTTGTGCTGGGTACTCTTTTTCTAAGATTATTTTTTTCTCTTTACTGCTATTATACTTTGAAATTTTATGATCAATAATATATTGACGTAATCTTTTAGCACGCTCTAACAATGCATTGTCAAATACATGGGTATTTAACAAACATTCCAAATCACTCTCTTGCGTTGGATCAAAATAAATACCTCTACCATCTACAACCAAAGAGTAAGCTTTCGTTAAATCAGATCCCAAAGAGACAGAACGGACAAAGCCATCCTCTACCCTTAAGAGTTTAAGTTGATGCTTTTGAGCATAATGTTCAACTTCATCAAACGATTTTTTCCCCCACACATAAATACTAGAAGTGCTATCCAATCCTTTCTTTATTGCTTCTTCAAGGGTTTTACAAAAAAATATATTTGTATTGACATCAGAAAAAAAAGGACGGACAAACCCTCTCTTCCATCTCGAAAATCCAAAGAAATAATGATGATTATATCGGTTTTTCATGCTTACTCTTTTCTTTTGTATAACAATCTCATTGATAGTATCTATTATATCTGATTCATGTTCTCTATAGGGGTTATAATACCTCGTATACAATATATAAGCTCCAGCAAACAATTCCTCCATACTAAGTTTCCGTGTTCGTCTAGTACAGGTCTGTTTATCAATAGTCAATCCCCAACCAGCATAATACGGTAGACCATAACAAACCACCTCTAAACCCAATATAAGTGCCTCCATACCCATACCTGAGGTTTTGGTATAGACTTTAGAAAAGTTTTTAAGTAACGAAATAGGATTCACATCTTCATCTAAAATAATACATTCTTTAGGTATTTCACTCAATAAAATATCTGATTCTTTTTTACCTAGTAAGACATCAGGGTGTATCTTAAGATAAATAGAAGCATTAAGATTTTCATTCATCGCCTCATCTATCATTTGTTTTGTTGTAAACTTATTACCCAGTCCATACTCTAAAGAAGCATCACCTGCTGTTTGAGCAATAATT
The DNA here is from genome assembly GCA_902727905.1 of uncultured Sulfurovum sp. GTDB lineage: Bacteria > Campylobacterota > Campylobacteria > Campylobacterales > Sulfurovaceae > UBA1140. Next base: position 5,229 of record CACVAR010000218.1, read on the forward strand.
AGTACGCGCTTTTTTT
>CACVAR010000219.1 GCA_902727905.1 uncultured Sulfurovum sp.
TGAACTTTATATTTTAAGGGTTTTTTTGCTTCAAACTTCAGCTCTTAATAAAGAGTTGAAAGTCTAACGATAACATTCTCATTTGACTTTTTTGATGGGTTGTGATTAGCTAACCAAATTTCACTTCATCATGCCGTCATCTAAAGTCGCTTCCATCGTTTTGTATTCATCAAAATCTTTGGTCATTGTTTTATCAATGGCACTGTGTAGTCTGCTTTTTTACTAGAAAGGGAGACAGGTTGTGTTAAAAATGCTTCTATAGCTTCTTTGTCATCTTTATGACTTTCTACTATCCATGCATTCTGAAGACATTCAGGTGTATTTTCTCTTTATTCAAAAAAACAAGTAGATGTAGTATAATAATAAAAACCAAAGAGAGGAACAAAACAGATGTATTCAATTAAATTAGATGTGAACCCTTTAATATATGAGCATATTATGTTTTTTTTAAAAAATCTTCCAAAAAATATGATAAGTATTGATATAGAAAAAAGAAAATCGGAAAATAAAATAGATAATCTCTCTACTCATGAGGATGAACTAGGTCACTTTCAGGAGCTTTCAAATATTCCACTAGAAAAAATTTGGAACAACAAAGAAGATGAAGTCTATGATAAATTCCTTAAATAAATATGATGTGGTTGTTGTTAAATTTCCCTTTGCAAGTAGTCTAAAATACAAAGCTAGACCAGCAGTGATTATATCAACTGAGTACTACAATAAAAATAGTAGAGGAACTTACCTTATTTTAGCTATCTCCAGTCAAGTTGAAAGTAGATTAGAGATAGAGAAAGAGATAACTTTTTGGAATGAAGCTAATCTTTTGAAGCCATCTATTTTTAAATCTTCCATTGCTACTGTTGAGAGGGATTTTATAATACATAGATTAGGTTCTTTAGCAGAACAGGATATTGAAAAGTTGGATAAATTTTTGGATGATATTATCTAATCACTCCTACGGTTACGTTCATCTACACCGTCAACCTCTACTACCTGTTTTAAGTCTGAAGTTATTGTAGACTTATATAGGAGTCAGGTGAACGAAATCATCTTCCTTAACATTAGCATATAAAAACAGTGTTCATATTTTTCAAATATATTTATCTATTTTTAAAGCTTACTGTATATAATATAAATATACAAAAGGCAAGATATGGAATTTGACTGTTTAGATGCAGAAACATTAACTGGTTTTGACTGGGATGATGCTAATGTTTATAAAAATGAGAAAAAACATGGTTTAAACTATAAGCTCATTGAAGAGGTTTTCTTTAATGAGCCTTTGCTGATAGTTGAAGATTTTCAGCATTCTGAAGATGAGTGCCGATGTGTTGCTTTTGGTAGAGACAATAAAAACAACAAAATCATGGTTGTATTTACCGTACGTGATAATTTGATACGTGTTATTTCAGCAAGAGAAATGACAAAGAAGGAGAAGAACTTTTATGAGAACAACAAACAGAATCCCTACCTTTAAAGATGAAAATGAAGAACGAGAATTTTGGGAAAATCATGATGCTACAGAGTATTTTGATACTTCAAAAGTAAAAACAGTACGTTTTCCCAATTTGAAAAAAACAACTAAAAGTATCTCTATTCGCCTACCTGTTGACATGCTCGATGAGTTAAAAGTGAGAGCTAACAGTATGGATGTACCTTATCAATCATTTATTAAAATGCTTTTACAAGAAGGTCTTATGACTAAGAAAGTATAGGTTTGTTTCATTCCTATATTTGTTGGTTATATCAAATCCCTCAAAACCCCTTCCATCAACCCCTCCGTATACCCATTAACCTTCCAATGATTCGGACTCCACACCCCTTAATAAAACGTTGAAAATCAGCCCATGCGACAGCAAACATGGGTCGCCATGCTTTTTCGACATCAGCACTGTCTAACTCGGATGGATAATGTTTTAGAGCTTCATCCAATGCTTCAAAATAAGTGTCAAGCACTAAAATATAGGAGTTAGGTGAACGCAATCACGCACTGCACTATGACCTTAACTCTCCTACCTCTTTCTAAAATTATTGTAGATTTGGTAGTCTTATCTCCAGTATTTTGAGCCAGTTTGACCAAACCTATTAAGTACTCTATGTGTATTTTAGTAAAGTTACTTATCATTTATAAAAATTCTAGCTATAATGATAAATATAATTATCATTATTGGAGATTTAACATATGAATGTAATTAGTATAGGCGTAGATAATAACAAAATAGGTGAACTCTTTTATGATGAAAAAAATAGAGAGTATGGCTTTAATTACACTAAAGATCTTACGCCTATATCGTTAACCATGCCTTATCAAAAAAAATCTTATGTAAATCGTTTTGCTTTGCATCCTATCTTTGAGATGAATATGCCTGAAGGCTATTTGTTTGAAATCTTTAAAAACTTTTTGAGTAAAGAGTATGGCTACATGAATGACTTTTTAGTTTTGTCCTATTTAGCTCCAAATATTGAGGGTCGATTAACTTTTCAAAGTGAATTTAAAAAGAAACTTTTTACAGAGATGAATATTAATGAGATTTTAGAAAATGATAGTGATGATACTTTTTTAAAACTCCTTCATACTTTTTTAGATAAAAATGCCATTTCAGGTGTACAGCCTAAAACTTTAGCTCTTATAAAAGATAAAGAGACACTATTAACCAAAGAATATATTGTTAAAACATGGGGTGATGAGTATCCCTATTTGGCTGAGAATGAGTACTTTTGTATGAAAACCGTAGAGAAAGCAGGAGTAAAAATTCCAAAGATACAACTCTCTAAAAATGCAAAATTTCTTTTGGTGGAAAAGTTTAACTACTCAAAAGAAAAAGATGAGTTTTTAGGTTTTGAAGAGATGTTAGTACTACTTGGAAAAAACAGAGAAAAGAAATATTCAGGAAGTTATGAACAGATAGCTAAAGTTATTTACAGTGTTACGACTGACAAAGTAAACTCAATGGCTCAATTTTATAAAACTGTTGTCATGAACTACTTACTTAAAAATGGAGATGCACATTTAAAAAACTTTGGGATTTTGTATACAAATGACTTTAAAGAGATATCTTATTCACCTGCCTATGACATTGTCAATACCGTAGCATATGTACACAGAGACAAACCAGCACTTACTATGTTTGGTAAAAAGGTATGGTGGGGGAAAGAAGAACTTATAAGATTTGGAATAGACCATTGTTTCTTATCTGAAGGTAAAGCAAAAATCTTTTATTTAGAGTCAAAAAAAGCTTTACAAGAGATGATTTTAGAGCTTGAAGTTTATATTGAAAATAATCCAAAGTTTAAAACTATTGGTATGCGTATGCTAAATACTTGGAACTTATCATTAAACGAAAAAACCTATAAGGAGATGCCACTTGAAACTATTCGACATTGGAAAAAGAGTTAAAGAGCTGAGAAAAGAGCAAAACATAACCCAAGAAGAACTGGCAAAAAAAGCAGGGATATCAAGGGTAACACTTGGAAAGCTAGAACGAGGTCAAATGGGGGCTGTTTCCATTAGAACTTTAGATGTTATTTTACATAGTTTAAATCATGAACTCTCAATTTCCGAGTCTTTAGATGGCTTTGGTATTCCGACTTTAGACGAGATGAATGAGCGAGATTAATATTTAAAGTGTTTTATATCATTTAAAACCCCTTCCCTCACCCCCTCACTATACCCATTAACCTTCCAATGATTTGGACTCCAACCTTTAATAAATCGTTGAAAGTCTGCCCATGCTACAGCAAACATGGGTCGCCATGCTTTTTCAACATCAGCACTGTCTAACTCGGGTTGATAATGTTTTAGTGCTTCATCCAATGCTAGAAAATAAGTGTCAAGTACCCATACTTCCATCTGTTCACAATCTTTAGGGTCAACACTGCTACTCATAAACAGTGCCACATCTTTCATGCCACAGCCATGACCTACGTATTGAAAATCCAATCCAGCACAGTGGGTTCCTTCTGCATTAAAACAAAAGTTTGCTAACTTGGCATCACCATGAACAATGGTTTGGTACTTGTTTTGCTCCAACACATTGTCTATCTCTTTAGCGTACTTTTTTAACTCTTTATCTTCCAAGGCTTCCAACTCATCTGGACGCGTACTGATGTGCCAGTAGGTTCCATGCTCCCAAATAAGTTCACTTCTTTTACCCATGTGCTGTGCATGAAAATTCGCCAACCAATGAAGCACAGCTTTTAGGTGTTTTTTGTCAGCTTTTTCAACAACACTTGGAAAGCCTGAAGTGGCTAAATCCTCCATCACAATCAACCATTCATTTTCTCTTTGAAAGCATTTTAAACCTTGAGGCATTCGGCAACGTTCACTGATGCTTTGGCTAAAGTTCTCATACCAATTGACCTCTACTTGATAAGAATGGAGTTTACGTTGATGGGAAAAATTGGTATTCCAGCCACGGGGATGCTCGGAAGTTTTGGGAAGTTGCACATGTTTAACAATGATGCTTTGTTTAGAAAAATGCAAACGCACCAACTCACCGTAACCACTCCATAAAGACTGAATAAGCTCTACTGAAACGAGCGTTCCTAAGTTCAGTTCTTTCCCAATGTTTTCATATAAAGGATTCATCGTCTACTCCTTTTGTATCTTAGCATTTGACTAAAGCTTAGACTCTATTTTCTGTAAAAGCCTAAAAAGTTCTTTACGCTCTTCTTCTTCAAGTATGGAAGCAATCTCTTCATTATGTGTCGCGACAATGGGTAAGATCTTCATCAAAAGAGCTTGTCCTTCTTCGGTAATGTAGACAACTTGTTTTCTTTTGTCTTCATCGCTTCTTCGTTTGTTGATTAACTCTTTTTTGATCATACGATCCAACATGCGTGTGGTGGAAGGTTCATCAGCCAAGGTTGCTTCCGATATCTCTTTTTGCGACATGGTATTTTTAGACAACAAAAGTAACACCCCAAACTGATGTGACGAACTCAGCCCAAAGGCTTTAATCTCTTTTTCTAACCTCTTTCGCATGTTCAGATTAATGATGTGAAAGAGATGCCCTACCGATTCATTTAGTTTTATATTTTTCATGATTGTATTCTATAGTAAAAAAATTATACTTGTCTTAAGCAAGTTTTTATTTTAAAGGCATTATACTTGTATAAGACAAGTAATTAAAGGAATAAAAATGAAAAAAAGATATTTAGTACTCGGTTCAATCGCAGTTGTTACCTTAATCATGGCAGTAGGATGTGATGACAAGTTTAAACATGGT
>CACVAR010000220.1 GCA_902727905.1 uncultured Sulfurovum sp.
CTTCTTTTACCCAACGCTGTGCAACTCTTTGTCCTTCTAAAAGTATGAGAACTTGCCCTTTGTTCTTTTGTAGAACCCTATATTTCTTACCCATTTCAAGTTGAATGTCATTACTGTTAATGGTACGTTTCATATTATTGTAAGCTGGACATTCCAACATGGCTGTTTCATAAACCTTTGACTTTTTTGCTACTAGGAGCAATGGTAGTACTAGCATTAATGATACTGATATTATTTTCTTCATTATAGTCCTTAATATTTAAAGGATTATTGTATAAAAAAAAACTAAATAAGAGCCATTTTTCGTTTAACAATTTTTTCTTTATCTATAGAAATACGTTTATATTCAAAACCTATGTCATTTATTGCCTTGCTAAGAATACTTTCACTCTTTAAAGGAAAAAGAACCAAATAAGATGAGTCAGATCCATCAGTAAAGGAACCTAATTGAATTGAACGTTGATTTAACTTTTCTTGATAAAGAGATAAAATATCTTGATATTGAATTGAACGTTGATTTAACTTTTCTTGATAAAGAGATAAAATATCTTGATAAGGAAATAGAGTATTGTGAAAACTATCACTTAGGAAACTCGTGTCCTTTACTGAGTGTGGAAGAACTTTTCTTATAAAGAAATTTAATTTATTTATATTAGCACCTTTATTCAAATCAAAAATAATATTACTACCCCTTTCCTCACTATATCTCAGAAAATCATAAAAAAAATCTGTTGAAAACGAAAGAAAGTCAAACTCATCACTCATCTTAGTATATCCACCAACATATCTGCCATCAGCTCTTTGAGCTAAAATAGAACTAATATCTTGTTTTAAATCATTCTTTTTACTATCATGATATAATATATCAGCTAGTCTTAAATATCCTTGTTCTACTTTATCATAAAAAATAACAGGAGGAATAATTAAGGGTTCAGATTTGATATATTTAGTTATCCTATCTTTAAAAAGATATAATATACCACTTATAAATATGAGAGTAAATACAACTATTAAAATATTTTCATTCATTATTTCTTTCCTTTAATATATTTTTAATTATTATTTATTATTTTTAAATATTAACATATTTACCCTAGCTTCTCAATAAATATATATAGTTAATATTTACTTTAAACAAAAATAAAGGTAGCATAAAACAATGATATTTAAGTCTCTTAACGTCATAGAAAATTTATCAGTTAATGAACGATTAAAACATTTAGGAACTAAAAAGAAAAAATCTTGTGCCATAAAAACTTTTCGTTCAAACATGATGTTAAATCCTTTAAAACTAAAACATCTAAACAACATTGACAACCTCCCAGCTGATATGATTACACTCAATTTAGAGGATGCCATTGCTCCAAGCAGAAAAAAAGAAGCCCTTCATAATATCGCTCTTTTCCTTTCTCATTTAGAGAAGTCTAACTCTTTCATTATTGTTCGTACCAATCCTATAGAGGAAGGTGGTCGGGAAGAGATTGCTTTTTTAAACAGCTTCTCTTTTGACGCTGTGCGTGTTGCTAAAGTTAGGACACGTGAGGAAATTGAAGAAATTGACATATTACTTAACAGTGAAAAAGAGATACATGTCTCCATGGAGACCAAAGAAGCCTTTCAAAACCTAGCTACTTTTGGAGGCATAGAGAGATTTACTACGGTAAACATTGGTATCTTAGATTTACTTACTTCTTTAGGTCTTCCACAGTCACTCGTAGAAAGAGACAATCCTACTATTCACTACATACTTTCCAAATTTCTGGTCGATGCCAAAAGCATTGGGGTAAACCCCATCTCCTTTATGTTCCAAGAGTACAAAGACACAAAAGGCTTTAGAGCATGGTGTGAACTAGAAAAAAAGATGGGCTTCACCACAAAAGCCTGCATGGGACCTATACAAGTAGCCATAGCTAATGAAGTTTTTGGAATCAATGAAGAGGGAATCCAACGTGCCTTACACATCAAAAAGGCTTTTGAAGCCTCATCGAAAAAAGGTGAAAATGGGTTTATGGATGAGAAGTATGGGTTTATAGATGAGCCTATTTATCGGGATGCTTTGTTGGTTTTAAGCGACCTTAGAAACTAGGTTTTTCTCTTTTAAAATAACTTGACTAAGTTGTTCTCCTATACTCTGAGCTAATATATAAGCTAAATTAGGAGGTACAGCATTGCCCACCATTTTATAACCAGCTGTTAAGTTTTTATAATAAAATTTATGTTCATCAGGAAATGTTTGAATTCTTGCACATTCTCGAATACTTAATCGTCGATATAATGATTCATGTCCCTCTACAAACTTACGCTTATCTTTCTCTACTTGTTCCATTTTAGGGGCTTGTGGATGTAGTGGAGCATGTCGTCCACCTGCTTGAATGGTAAATGAAGGCTCATCCCATGCTCTTACTCTATTACGCGACATATACATAGAAGAGAAACCACCTGTCATATACTCATGGTTAAAAAGTTCACAAGCATCTCCATTAGAATAAGTTTTATTTTGAGCAGAAAGTGCAGAATCTTTTAAATCATCTATTACATCTTCTAAAAAAAGTTTTTTATCTAATGCTTTTGGAAACTCAAACTTAAGATTTAAATCATCTCTAAACCCTATAAAGAAAACTCTTTTTCTATCTTGTGGTACATTGTAGTCATGAGCATTCAAAAGTTTAAAAGATAAAGTATAACCACTATCTGTAAAGTGCTTTTTTATATTCTCTAAAGCATCACTATGTCGAGAAGCCAACATACCTGAAACATTCTCAGCTAAAAAGAAAAGTGGTTTTTTATCTCTTAGAACACGTATAAACTCAAAAAAGAGTTGACCTCTATCATCTTCAATACCTCTTGATTTTCCAGCTTCACTCCAACTTTGACATGGTGGTCCACCAATCAGCCCTAAAGTTTCAGGAATTTCATTTGAAGGTACTTTACTTATACTTCTTCTATCTAAAACTGTATTTGTAAAATTTTTTTCAAATGTTTCCCAAATTTCTTTATCATACTCATTTGCCCAAATGGTTTTGAAACCTGCTTTTTTGAAACCAAGGTCTAGGCCTCCTGCTCCTGCGAATAGGGATATTATGTTCATATCTTACACCTTAAAAATCAGTAATTTGACTTTCATCTCTTGAGCTGAATTATTTGGATTTGAAATATTTTCATCACTAATAGATATATCATCTTTCTGTTCAATTATTTCTCTATCTTCTCTTGGAAGGTTATTATATTTATTAATAGGTATAATAGCCACCATACTAAAACTTTCATTAGTTTGTTGATATAAATCTGCAAATAGTTTACTTGGATGTTTAATAACCCACATACCTCTTATTCTTAAATAAGTCAAATTTAACGAATCTATACTTTTTACTTTTCCAAGTTCTTTACCTGTAGTTTCTATAGATAACAAACTCTTATTTAAAGACGACTTTATTTCTACTTCAACATCTTTATAAACCTCTTTATCAGCAGCATAACATGTACCATATACAAACCATATTGACTTAAGTTGTACAGATCTTTTGGGAATATGCCCCATCGCATAGATTATGTCCTTTTCATCCCAGTTTTCATTTTCACAAGCTCTACATTCATCAGTAATATTTTGAATAGAATAAAGCTTTGCTTTTGGGTGAGAACTATTAAGTTGTAAATCTCCTAATACTTCTGTTTTCTTAATTTCTATTGCATCACTATTTTTTAAAATTAAATCAGGTATTCTATTTTTTGTACCTTTATATGAAAAAGTATTTCTAAAATTCTCTTTTTTAGTTTTTAAATCTGTTTCATTAAAATTATCACTAAAAGCATCTGAGATATAAGACTCCAACCCTTCACCCATATTATTAGCTCTATTATTTCCACTTGTAACGATGTTAATATTAACCTGATAATTGTTTACTATATTTACAAAAGCTTTTAAAATATTGGACATTTTTCCTCACTTATTTTCAATAGACTTATTTTATCTAATAAGATGTAAATAACCATAGAAACATTTCAAATTGTCATACTATCTGTTATAATTTTAAAAATAAAAATTTTACATAAAAGAGTCAATATGTCAAACAAAACCCTAATTATCGGTGCTGGTGGTGTTGGAAATGTGGTTGCATTTAAATGTGCCATGAACACCCAAACCTTTGGAGAGATAACCCTAGCAAGTCGCACCCTTTCAAAATGTGATGCCATTGCTAAAAATGTTAAAGAGAAAGTTGGCATTGACATAAAAATCTCATCAGTCGATGCAGACTCTGTTCCTGAGCTAGTAGAACTGTTTAATGAAGTACAACCAAATGTTGTCATAAATGTAGCCTTACCTTACCAAGACTTAACCATTATGGATGCTTGTGTAGAGTGTGGAATAGACTACCTCGACACAGCCAACTACGAACACCCCGACACAGCAAAGTTTGAGTACAAAGAGCAGTGGGAAAGAGATGACGCATTTAAAGAAGCAGACATTATGGCACTACTTGGTTCAGGTTTTGACCCAGGGGTTACCAATGTCTTTTGTGCTTATGCTCAGAAACACTACTTTGACGAGATTCATACCATCGACATACTTGACTGTAATGCTGGTGACCATGGTTACCCGTTTGCTACGAACTTTAACCCTGAAATTAATCTCCGTGAGGTTTCTGCAAAAGGGCGTTACTGGCAAAAAAATGAAGATGGACAAGGGGAATGGATAGAAACAGAACCAATGGAGATCATGCAAGTTTGGGACTACCCAGAAGTGGGTGAAAAAGATTCTTACCTACTTTACCATGAAGAGATGGAGTCACTGGTAAAACACATTAAAGGGCTTAAGCGTATTCGCTTCTTTATGACTTTTGGACAGAGTTACTTAACCCACATGAAGTGTTTGGAAAATGTAGGAATGCTTGGCATTAAAGAAGTTGAACACAAAGGCATGAAAATCGTTCCTATGGAATTTTTGGCAACATTGCTTCCAGACCCAGCATCTTTGGGTGAACGTACTACGGGTAAAACGAACATTGGTATCTATGCTAAGGGTATTAAAGATGGTAAAGAAAGAACAGTTTACATCTACCAAGTATCTGACCATGAAAAATGTTATGAAGAAGTACTCAGTCAAGGAGTCTCTTACACCACAGGTGTTCCAGCCATGATAGGTGCAAAACTCATGTTAGAAAAGAAGTGGCAAAACAAAGGGGTGTTCAACATGGAAGAGTTTGACCCTGATCCATTTATGGAGG
>CACVAR010000221.1 GCA_902727905.1 uncultured Sulfurovum sp.
TCAGAATAAGCTGTCTGGAACACAATAAACGTTTTAGGTGAAACTTCCATAATATGGTTGGCTAACTCTAAACCAGAAATTTGTGGCATTGAAATATCTAAAAAAGCCAAATCAAAATGGTTTTTACCAATCTCTTTCATCGCTTCTAAGCCATTTTCACAAGCTGTTATGTCTGTAATTCCTGCTTCTTTTAATAAGCGTTTCAACCTGCTTAATGCTAGACTCTCATCATCTACTATTAATACTTTCATATGTCTATTCCTTCCAATTTAATGGTAAAATTCATTAATTTATCATCCACACTATGACTCAGTTCTCCAACATTTAAAAGTCTTAATCTGTCTCTTAAATTTTTTAAACCTGTACCCTGTTTAATCTTTTTAGTTATTTTACCATTATTAGAGACAGTAATGAAATTATGTGTGTTTATAATGTCTATTTCTAAAGCTTTTTGTTCGTAACCATGTTTAATCGCGTTTTCTACCAAAAGCTGAATAGAGAATTTAGGTACAAGTACCTCTTTTAGTAGCTCATCAATAATAATATTGAGTTTAATTTTGTTTTGAAAGCGTATGTTTTCAATTTCAACATAGGTTTCAACCATTTTAAGTTCTGAAGACAAAGGAATAAGACTCTCTTTGTTAATGGCATTACGTAGAAAAGTAGAAAGATTAAGTATGGCAGTTTCTGCTTTTTGGGCATCGACATAGACCAGTTCACTCATTGAATTTAGTGCATTAAATAAAAAATGAGGGTTTAATTCATTTTCTAAAGCTTTTAATCGGTTTTGGCTCATTTGGATTTTAGCATTTTCATGTCGGTATTTCATAGAAATAAATTGATGTAAAATTAAACCAATTAAAAAAGTTAGAAAACCCAAGGTAATACTAAGGCTTAAAGACCAAGGAGCTAGAAGTACTGCAATGGGTAACTTCATAGAATGCGCAATAATAAAACTTAAAAAAAAGCCTAAGGCACCAGAGGTAAAAGAGAAAAAGAAACTAATGATGTACCAAAACTTTTCATTGACTTTAGGTAAAACATAATTATTCGATATGCTAATAAAAAGTGATGAAAACATGGCAATGGTCATGGCTGTTAGGACAGAAAAAAGAACGGTAGAGAGGTGTTGGATTTCAGGAACTAAAAAGTAAAAAACCAAAGAGATAAAAAAACCAAATAACGCTCCTATAATGGTTATGTAAAACCAATCGTTACGACTAATTATTAATTGCATTTTATCCATGATTAAACTCCTTGTTTAGTACATCAACACCGAGTGCAACACCAGGCCAACCCTGTCCTGCAAATACAGTATCTCCAACATTATACAAACCTTTAAAGGGCGTGGTACAAGGAGGAATAGAGAGTAGGTTTTTTATTTTTAAAGCTTCTCCTCCACAATTATGGCGACCTATATAACTTTGAAATGTTTCAGATGTTGCTGAAAATACGCGACTTATTTCATCTTCTTGAATGGTATCAAAATAGTTCAAAAAAGCCTCTTGTATCTTCTCTTGTGTCTCTAGTTTCTTCTGGGCATAGGCTTGTTTTGAAAGTCCTCTCCAAATGTTTGCTTTTGTATGGGTTGAGATGGTCACAGAGTAACCATCTTTTGAAAGCTTTTCATCTTCTTTATCTGAAAAAGAGACAAAGAAAGCATTCGAGATACTGTTGGGTATTTTTTGGTCTAAAATTATTTGGTAATGATGTAAAAAATCAACTTTACTTTTAATGGTCATGTAGACCACAAAAGCACTTTGATCACTAAATTTAAATTTACTGTAGTACTTCTTGATGGCTTTGTCTTCAAAAAGTTGCGCACTTTGATAAATGGTTGAGTTTAAAACAATGTTTTTACTTTTATAGACTTCTTTATTTGAATGCACCTCATAATGGTCATTATATTTTAGGATTTTAACAACGCCTTCTTTTCTTTTGTAAGGTACATCTTCCAATAAGGTTTCAATCATCGACCCCATACCTCCTTCAACATAATAAGTTTTATGAAAGGTATAGGCAAGACCCAATGCCATGGTGAGTAGAGATAAATCTTTGGATTTTGTTTGCAAGGTAATAAGCAGTTGTGCATCTATAAACGCTTGGTACTCAGTTGAAATATCTCCTAAACTTTTCTTTATAAAACCATCGGCACTCGTAAAAAGTTCTGATTTATAGGTTTTAAATAGCTCTGTAACACAGGCAATACTTTTACTGTAAGCTGAGAAGGAATGTTTAGCATAGTAGAGCTTTTTAAGTTGCCAAAATTTTTCATCTACCTTTTTAATGGTTTCCCAAAAGTCTCGGTTATTTGGATTAGGGTATTGTTCATCTACATTTTTTAAAAAAGCTTCAAAGGCTTGAACCCTGTCAACTTCTTTTTCTTTTTGGACAATACGAACTCCTACACCTGAGAGTTTTAGATTGGGCTTGTAGCCTACTTCATCAAAGAGACGTTTCACAATATGCCCTTCTTCATAACCCACAAAAGTGGTTGCCCCTGCATTGTAATGGTTGTTGAAACGTTTAAAGGTTGAACAGCAACCTCCTAAGTTTGCATCTTTTTCTAAAAGTAATAGGTCATGCTTTTTATGGTTAAGTGCAGCAAAAAGTGTTCCTCCGATTCCTGAACCAACAACTATCACATCATGCATTTTCATAATTTGCCTTTTTAAACGTTTTTATGGCACGTTCTCGTGATTCCTTAATAGAAATAAGCTGTTGAGGATAATCCAAAAATAGATTTGACTGAACACCATTTTCTTGGTGTAATAATTTAGTATCTATGTTCGCTAACTGAGGAAGTATAGACTGTATGAAAGTTCCTTCTTTATCAAACTTTTTACTTTGTAGATAAGGGTTAAAGATTCTAAAGTAAGGAACAGCATCAGTACCTGTACTGGCTGCCCATTGCCATGAAGCGATGTTAGATGAAGCTTCATAATCAAGCAGTTTTTTTGCAAAGTAAGCTTCACCCCATCGCCAGTCTATTAAAAGGTTTTTGGTTAGGTATGAAGCAACAATCATTCTCAATCTATTATGCATCAGACCAGTAGCATTCAAATGTTTCATGGCTGCATCAACTATGGGAACGCCTGTCTTTCCAGTAGACCATTTTTCAAAATCTTTTTTATTGTTATGCCATTCTATTTCAAGGTCTTTATGGTTTTGAAATTGACTCTGAGGAAAATGATAAAGTAAATAGTTATAAAATTCTCTAAAAAAGAGTTGTCTTATATAGGCTTTACTTTTAGGTAAAGAACGAAATATATTAAAAACTTCTTTAGGAGAGATAAGTCCAAAACGTAAATGTACAGAGAGTTGTGATGTTCCAGAGATAGAAATGAAATCTCTATCTTCTGTATAGTTAGAGAGTTTATTTTTAAAAGCTGTTAATAATTCATCTCTGGTTTGTAGTAAAAATGGAGGAAGATCTTGTTTTATAAAACCCATATGTCTTAGTGTTGGACAAGTTGTATAGTCAAAGTCTATTTTATGCATTTTTTTAGAAAGTGTAAAAGGTTCAATTCTATTAGCTTCCCATAAATAGTTTAGAGAATTATAAAAGGGTGTAAAAACTTTATAAGGCATATTATTTTTGTTAAGTACATTTTTAGGGTCAATTAGAAAACTGTCATTAAAACGTTTTAGCTTTATAATTTTGTCTATTTTTTTGTCACGCGCTTTAGCATAATGGTCATTGTCAACACTACAGAGTACCCTTTCAAAACCTTTTGTTTTGAAAGCTTCAAATAAAGTTTTAGGGTCACCATAAAAAATGGCTAAATCTAAGCCAATAGCTTGTAGTTCTTGTTTAAGTTTTAAAACACTTCGGTAAAGAAAAGTAATACGCTTGTCAGTTGAAGGAAGTTTGTCTAGTATATTTATGTCAAAAATAAAAATAGGCAGAACTTCACCTTTTGCATGTGCCAATATGGCATTATCACTAATACGTAAATCTCGTCTAAACCAAAGTATCTGTTTCATTATCTAAATGCCTTTACTTGGGAACGAAGACCGAGTTTAGCAGGATAAGGGTTAAAAAACTTTTGCTTTTTAAGGTATTGCATATCAAATCGTTCAACATATAAATTCAGTAGTTTTGTCACGGCTACAAGAGGAATGATTTTTTCTTTAAACTCTTCAATGGCTGTTAAAAGATGTGTTTTTTCCTCTGCTGAAATTAGTTTTTTAAAGTAACCATAGATATGTAAAAGTACGTTATAGGTTTTAGGAATGTTCCCTTGTTCATTGATGGCTGTTAAAAATTCATGACGATAGTTTTCTAACAGCTCTTCAAAAGTTTTCTCTTTTGGGTTGGAAACAATGTGACCCAAAAGTTTATAAGAAACTGGAGATTTAGCATAAATAAGATATTTATAAGAAGTATGAAATGCAATTAAATCTTTTATCTTTGGCTTACTTTTCATAAAGTTTGAAAAGTCTTCATAGGCAAAGATTTGCATTAGAAAGTTTTCACGTATTCCAGCATCACCAAGTCGCCCTTCTTCTTCAATGGGTAAATAAGGTGAATGCTCTCTTAATGCTTTTGCAAAAAGTCCAATGCCTTTTTTTTCATGTGTTTTTTTGTCTCCATCATAGACTCTTACCCGTTCAAGTCCACAGGTTGGAGATTTTGATTTGACAATAAAACCACATAAATTAGCAATACTTGCTTCTTTTCCCATATTATTTGATATCTCTGCAAGTTGTGCTGTAACATCTCTTTTACTATTAGAGGTTTCAATACAAATACTTTGATTTCTATCTACCTGCCTGATAGCTTCTCGTGGCGTACCAAAAATTACTTTTTCAGGACAAAACGATTCAAATTCAAAATACTTTTCTAATGTTTTTACAACAAAGTCATTACTTGCAGAGAGACCATCATAACGGCACGCTACACCCAATAGACATTCTGATACACCTAGTTTCATCATTAACTCCTAGTTTCATTATTTATACAATAATAACTTAAGTCAATGTTTTTTAGTAGGCTTGAAATGTTAGTTGATTTTTTTAATATACTTAACTTTTCGTTTTTTTAATAAGCTGGTAAGCTTGATTTATTTTTTGAGTTTTAAGCGTTGCCTCTTCCATATAAGATTCATCTTTATTTTGTGACTCTATAATGTCTGGATGATATTGTCTAACAAGGCTTCTGTAGGTCTTTTTAATGCTATTCATATCATCACCCTTAT
>CACVAR010000222.1 GCA_902727905.1 uncultured Sulfurovum sp.
TTGAGTATCCAGTAAGTTATACGATCATGCACATCTTCATCAATTAGCTCTTCGTCATTTATATCGGTATTAAATTCATCTTGAGTGTTATTTTTATTTCCAAATAGGCTCATAGGAATGTCCCCTTGTTCAGACTACTTTTAAAGTCTTGTAAAGTTTATAAGGTAAGAAGTCTACTATAGTTTAGGTAAATATTGAGTGTTTATTGTACTATGTCAGCACATAAGAAACTAAGGGAAATTTATATGAACAAAAAAATTAAAGTTTCATTTCAAGGAGTAATAGGAGCCTATTCGCATTTAGCCTGTGTCAATCATTTCTCTTCAGATGTTATCGCTATAGAGTGTGAAACATTTCAAGATGCTATGGATATGGTAGAGGCTAATGAGGTAGATTTTGCATTAATACCCATAGAGAATAAAACAGCAGGAAGGGTTGATGAGTTTTATGGGCTTATACCTAGCATGAAACTACAAATTGTAGGTGAGCATTATCAAAAAATTGAACACTGTCTTTTGGGTACACAAGAGAGTAGTTTGGAGAAGATAGAAGTAGCCTATTCTCATCCACAAGGTTTAGCTCAATGCAGAAATAGGTTAAGAGGATTAAACATTGACCCCATTGCCAAGTATGATACAGCAGGATCTGCTAAAGAGGTCGCACATCTGCAAGACAGCCATATAGGAGCTATAGCCTCTTCATTAGCTGCTAAAACTTATGGTTTAAAAATATTAAAAGAGAATATGGAAGATGAAAAAGAGAATTTTACTCGTTTTCTTGTTCTTGGAAAAAAGCAAGACATTGTAGAGGAGCATTGTGAATACAAAACATCTCTAATTTTTAAAATCAATAATATCTCGTCATCACTCTATCAAGCTTTAGGGGCATTTGCGAATAATGGTGTTAACCTTTTGAAAATAGAGAGTTATATCCCTCTTAAAAAGAGGGATGAGAGTCACTTTCACATTGATGTAGATGGTTCACCAAGTGATCAAAGTTTAAAGCGTGCATTAATTGCGCTAAGAGCCTGTGTTCAAGAACTTAAAATATTGGGTACATATGAAAAAGCTTATAATTAAAAGCTTTATACTTTAGCTAAATGCCATCCACAATGAAAAGGGCAGGGGTAGAGTTTTAACTTGACCCTTTTTGTCTCCCATGAAAATTTTATTTGTCGTTCAGCTTCTTGTTTACTTGGATAAAGATACTTAAAGTCACCTCGAGAATCCATACAGAAACAGCTGTCAAGTTCCTTTAATTCCTCTTTATAGTTCTCTACTTTGTCACGTAGAACCATTTTGATGTGTTCAATATGTTGTTCAAGTTCGCTAAGTGAATAGACGTTGTAGTAGTCTAAAATTTCTTTATTACTTAAGTCGGACAAATGGGTATAGACAGTACGAATGGTTATAAATACTTTTTCTTTACCATACATCTTTCTTTTAATGGACTTTAGAGACTTTTTAAGATTCATGTTGAAGTATACAATAATTTAGACTTAACATTTTGTAAACGTTTATTTTGTATACTTCCATTCAAACTGAAATAGAGTATAAACAAAGGAAATTAATGAAAATATGCGCCCCTTGGGAAAAAGCTTTTAAAAGAGTATCTACACCATTTGAACATTTTTTACATGCACAAACAACCACAGGAATGGTGTTAATGTTTATGACCATTGTTGCTTTGGTTTTAGCCAATTCACCATTAGCAGAGAGCTATAGTCATTTTTTTCATACGTACATTGACTTTAATGTTGGATCATGGAAACTCTCTCATACCATTCATCATTGGATTAATGATGGCTTGATGGCAATCTTCTTCTTTATTATTGGATTAGAGATTAAAAGAGAGATTCTTGTGGGTGAGCTTTCTAATGTTAAAGCAGCTGTTTTGCCAATTATTGCTGCTATTGGAGGAATGGTAATTCCTGCACTGATTTACTTTAGTATTAATTCAGGAGGTGAAGGTGCAAACGGTTGGGGAATTCCTATGGCAACCGACATTGCTTTTGCTATTTCTGCATTGGTATTATTAGGTAACAGAGTACCTAGAGCTTTAGTAGCTTTTTTAGTTGCTTTAGCAATTGTAGATGACTTGGGTGCTGTTTTGGTTATTGCTATTTTTTATACGGAACAGATTCAGACTTTACCACTTATGTTGGCTGGGGCTAGTTTTTTAATTATGCTTGCCTTTAACCGTTTTGGAATTCACATGATTCTTCCTTATTTTATAGTTGGATTGTTTATGTGGTTTTTTATGCTTGAATCAGGGGTACATGCTACCATTGCTGGGGTTATTGCTGCTATGGCGATTCCTTCTAAGCCAAAAAGAACACCAGATTCCTTTGCAAAAGATATTCGTAATAAATTAGATGACTTTGAGAAACTGCCTTTTAAACCTGACCATACGGTTGACAAGGAACAAAAAGCAATTTTAACAAACATTCAAGATAGAATTGATGCTGTTAGTACACCATCATTACGTTTAGAACACAGTTTACACCTTCCTGTAGCTTTGATAGTCATTCCTCTTTTTGCTTTAGCCAATGCTGGGATTAGCATTGATTTTAGCTCAATAGGCTCTACGATTATGTCACCAATTTCCATTGGAATTATTTTAGGATTGATTTTAGGTAAAGTACTGGGTATTTTTGGTTTGGCTTGGATTGCTGTGAAATTAAAGATAGCTGATCTTCCAGAGGGAAGTAGCATGAGTCAAATCTTTGGGGTTGCTTTTTTAGGTGCTATTGGGTTTACCATGTCTATTTTTGTCGCTGATTTGGCGTTTATTAATAATCCTGAATTAATTTTCCAAGCGAAAGTGGGAATTTTGGCTGCATCGCTTTTTGCAGGTCTTTTTGGATATTTTTGGCTACGATTTGTGGCTAAATCGAAGTAGCTTTTATCTCATTATAAAGATTAGGTTTATATAATAGATTCCTTTCGATTTCATAAAAAGGAGGAGTCTATGAAATTTTATGCCCCATGGGAAAAGGCTTTTGATAAAGTCGCCACCCCATTTGAGTACTTTTTACGTGCTCAAACAACCACAGGTATTGTTTTGATGTTCATGACCATTGTTGCCTTGGTCATAGCCAACTCACCACTAGCAGAGACTTATATCCATTTTTTTCACACTAAGATAGACTTACATATAGGGTCATGGAAAATTTCCAATACCATTCATCACTGGATCAATGATGGACTGATGGCTTTTTTCTTTTTTATCATTGGTTTAGAGATTAAACGTGAGGTACTCATGGGAGAACTTTCAAATATTAAAGTAGCCATGTTACCTATTTTGTCAGCCATTGGTGGAATGGCGTTTCCAGCATTGATTTATATGAGTATTAATTCAGGTGAAATAGGAGCGAATGGTTGGGGAATTCCTATGGCAACAGACATTGCTTTTGCTATTTCTGCTTTGGTATTGTTAGGAAACAGAGTACCTACTACTTTGGTGACTTTTCTAGTAGCACTTGCCATTGTTGATGACTTGGGAGCCGTCTTGGTGATTGCTATTTTTTATACAGATCAGATTGAAACTTTACCGTTACTTCTTGCAGGAGTTTCATTTTTAGTGATGTTATCTTTTAATCGTTTTGGTATTCATGCAACGCTACCTTATTTTATTGTTGGGGTATTGATGTGGTTCTTTATGTTAGAGTCGGGTGTTCATGCAACCATGGCTGGTGTTATCGCTGCTATGGCAATACCTTCAAAACCCAAAAGACCACCCATAGAGTTTACAAGAGATATTAGAAATAGACTAGATGAGTATGATAACTATCCAGTAGCAACAGATCATACCATGCATAAAAGACAAAAAGCGATTTTAGTGAATATAAATGAGAGAATTGAAGCAGTAGGTACACCAGCTGCAAGATTGGAACATGATTTACATCTACCTGTGGCATTACTTGTTATTCCTTTTTTTGCACTGGCTAATGCAGGAATAAGTATAGACTTTAACTCTATTGGTTCAACAATTATGACACCTGTCTCTTTAGGCGTTATAGCAGGTTTGATACTGGGAAAAGTACTGGGTATATTTGGTGTAGCATGGTTAGCCATAAAGTTAAAAATAGCAACATTACCTATGGGAAGTAATTTAAGTCAAATTTTTGGGGTAGCATTTCTTGGGGGTATTGGATTTACCATGTCGATTTTTGTGGCTGAGTTAGCCTTTTTAGAAAGTCCTGAGCTTATATTTCAAGCTAAAGTGGGAATCTTGTCAGCTTCACTTTTTACAGGACTTTTTGGGTACTTTTGGCTTAGGTTTATGGTGAAACCAAAGTCAAGTGATTAGTTTAGTTAATGTTTTGTCTTTCTATTTGCCATCTTTTCATAAGTTCAAGACCCATTTCAAAAGGTAAGTTACCCTCATTAGAAAGTCTTTCTACTACTATTTGTAGTTCAGCTGTATTCATACAACTATAGGGAGTTGTATAGAACTCCTTTTTAGGCTGAATTGCAGCACTCGCATAAACAAGACCTAATGTCAATGTTAAAATCGTCATAAGTTTTAGTAGCATTTTAGGTTTTTTTATATTCATAATATTTCCTTATATTTTTATATTTTAAATTATATAATGATTTTATTACAATTTAGTAACTTTTTTGCTTAAAAAAACACTAAGTTTTAAAATTAGTGTTTCCTATTACTCCATATGGTAAAAAAAATAAGAAAAATTTTATAAAATTTTGTTTTTATAGATTATACATGTATAATTTTATCTAAAATTTCAAAACTGTTCTTCGATATCTCCTCTGTAGTAATAATCCGTTCAAGTTCACCCTTCATAAGCTCTTGGTTTATAGGGTTCATTTTTTTATAAAGTTTAAAACTTCCAGCTAACCTAGAAGCCATTTGAGCATTAATTTTGTCTATTTCAATAATTTTGTCAGCCATGAACTTATAGCCTGAACCATTTTTCGCATGGAAGTATTTATAATTACCCATAAATCCACCAATAAGTGAACGCACAAGATTAGGTACTTTGACATCATAAACCTCATTATTTTGTAGTTCTATGACTCTTTGGAGTAAGCCTTCTCTTTGTGAAGAGGCTTTAATAGCAAGATATTTGTTCATTACTAAAGTATTCTCTTTGTACTTGTCATAGAAGTTATTGAGTGCTTCTTCTGTATGGTAGGCTTTTGAGTTTTCTATAA
>CACVAR010000223.1 GCA_902727905.1 uncultured Sulfurovum sp.
GTTGTGATAGATCTTATTTTTGCTTTTTCCTATGCCTTTAGTTTATGATTTTATTGGTTATAGGGGCTTGAATGTGTTATTTTGACTCCTATAGACATTCCACAACTAGAGTTGTGGAACGAGAAAAAACTGTCCCTTTTATTACTTTTATTAAGTGATAAGCTTCCCTTAAAAGTGTTTGACTCCTCCCTTGACCTCTTAATATTTATCTACAGTCTATTTCTTTATAATCTAAATCAATAGTACAAGTTTGATGATTGTGAGATGATGTTAAGCGTACATTTGTACTACTCTTAAATATCTCTTTCCCATGTTTTTTTATTCCTTTTACAATAACTTTATATTTACCTAAAGGTAAAACACTAAAGTCTGTTTGATTAAAAGAACCACCTTCACTGAAAGCTTCTTTTTTAAAATATCCTGTAGAAGCATCTCCTTCTATTTGTATTTTAAATTTACCAAGACCACTGTTAAGAAAACTTCCATCATTAAGTATGAAACTTAATGAATTATTTGATTTAAAATCATTTTTTCCAGAAATAATTTGAACAGCAGCTCCTACTGCAAGAGCTCCATATGCTAAGATTCCCTGAGCTATAGAGTCACCCCATGAATGAGAATCTTTAGTTATTGTTGTCCGACTAATGATTTTAGATTTATTAATTGCATTTTTTGTTTCATTATTAAAAATAGAAATAAGATTATTTTTACTATTAGATATATGTAATTGAACGTGAAGTTTATCATAGTAAGAAATCCCATTAGGACCTGAAGAAATACGTGGTTCTTTAATTATTACTAAATAAAATGGTACATCTTCAAAAAAATATCTTTTAACTACCAAGGAAGAATTCCAGTTTTTAATATATCCTCTTTTATAGATACTATTATTAGGGAAATTAACTTCTTTAGGAATAAGGCGTACTAATTGAAGTTTATTAATATCAGTTTCAGTTTTTTGTAAATCTCCAAAAGAAGCGAAACCTTCCTTTTCTCCTTTTTTAGAAATTAAATCTATTGTTATTTTATCAACTAGTATTTTTCTTATTCTTGTACTTTTTTTTGTGCTTTTATTATCAAATTTAAAAGGCATATAAAGATAAATCTTATGTTTTAAATCAGTAAAAAAAATGAAATCATTATATTTAGTACGACTGAAAGAATTAATCTCAAAATTTATAATATCTACATTTTTTAAAGAAATCTTATTTTTGTCAAGTTTAAATTCTTTTAAGTTCTTAATTTTAGTTCTATCATTAAAATAAAAATTACTACATCCATTAAAAAATAACCCCATAACTATCATTAATACTAACACTAAATACTTCATATTTAACTCCTCCAATTTTAAAATATAATTCATTAACTCTAGCATCATCTATCTTCACAAGTTTAGAAAAATAATGTCTAAAAATAAATATTTTTTATTATTTTAAAATATACAGAAAAAATACAATATGTAGGAACATAAAAGAATAAAATGACTTATAAATCATTGATAAAGTTTAATGATACATATATCATTTACTTATGACAATTGAAGAGCTAAATATAGAAACAGATGAGATACACAATGTTATTTCTAATAAAAGGGGACAATCTACTTAAATCCCTTTTCAGCTAAAAAAATCACTCTCCAACCTCAAATAAAACCCTATCAATCAAACTTTGAGAAATAAACAAGCCTGAATCTAACAATTTTCCTAAATCGTCACGAATAAACTCAATTAATCCTTTATCTTTAGCCAATATCATAACACCTAGAGAACCAATAACATTGATACCATTGAGTTTGGCAAAGTTTTTAGCTCGTCGGTCATCTATGAGTAGAAAATCTGCTTCTTTATTTTTGTAAAGAGCTATGGCTTCAAGTTCGCCTTGACCTAAACCCATTTTAGAAATATCAAGATTTACAACTTCAACCTTATTGGCTAGAAACTCTTTTAACTTTATACTTTGAGCTTTATAACTTATGCTTACTTCATCATAAACAGCTTGTGGAACATACAGTTTTCCAAAAATCTTTTCAAGTAAATCAAGCCTATCCATTGTAGCCAAAGCCACAAGAGCAGAACTGTCACCAATAATCATTTTAAAATACTTTTTGCTAAAGCCACTTCATCAGCAATATCATAATCATCTATTACAGGAATGTTATGTTTACTTACAAAACTCATAAACTCATAAATATCTAACGATAGCATTTTTGCACCTTGACTAAGCGATATTTGATGTGACTTATAGAGTTCTAATGCTAACTTTTCTTTCAGAAGTTGGGTTAGACTCTGTTCCGTTTCATTAATACCAAAAAATATATTATCAGGTATGTCTATAGCAAGGTTCATTATGACTCCTTTTTATTTTTATAATAGCATAAAAGGATTAAGAAGTTAAAACAGATTAGACTGAAAACTTTGTTACCAAAATGTTACCAACAAAAAGTAAAATAACCCATTAACTAAACAAAGGCAAAAAATGGGTGGAAAACTCTTTAAAAACTTCTCGTTTTTCTCAGCGACGCTTTCATTCTTTATTCTTATTGGAATCTTCTCCATACTTTTTACTTACGCACAAGACTCAATCCGTGAATTTGGATTTGATTTTTTAGGTAGTGAAGATTGGGAAGCTGATGAGGATGATGAAGAGATAGGTATTTTTGGTGGGTATATTCCTGTAATAGGAACAATGCTAAGTACCTTGATTGCAATGGTGATTGCAACACCATTGGCAATGGGAATTGCTATTTTCTTAACTGAGATTGCACATAAATCACTGATTAAACCAGTTTCAATTGCCATTGAGTTGTTGGCAGCTATTCCAAGTATTATCTATGGTATGTGGGGGCTTTTTTACTTTGCACCCATTGTTCAGTCAACCGTTGGAGGTCAAGGGGTTGGTCTACTTACGGCTGGTATTGTCTTGGCGATTATGATTATCCCTTTTATGGCAGCAATTACACGTGATGCTATGAATACGGTTCCTGATGTTTTAAAAGAGTCGGCTTACGCAATGGGAGCAACTAAGTTTGAGGTGATTAAAGACGTTATTATGCCTTACTCAAAAGGTGGAATTATTGGTTCTATCATCTTGGCTTTAGGTCGTGCCTTAGGTGAGACAATGGCAGTTGCTTTCTTGATTGGTTCAGTTATGGCAATTCCAAGTCAAATAACTGATCCAACAACATCAATTCCAGTTCTTTTAGCAAACAACTTTGCAGAGGCACAAGGCTTAGAGATGAGTTCAATGTACTACTTAGCATTGATTCTATTTGTGGTAAGTTTTGCACTGATTTCTGTAGCAAAATTTTACTTCTTAAGACAAAAGGTTAAGTAATGAACAGACTTTTATTAAACAAAATAATCTTGGTGCTTTCAACCCTGTCAGCTGTGGTGGGAATATCTTTTCTTTTTTGGATTTTGGCAACGTTAACCTACAAAGGGGTCTCTTCTTTACATATTACCACCTTTACCAATGACTTGGTTGAAGGGGGAATTAGAAACCTTTTAGTGGGTCAGTTTACTATGGCAATTGTTGCTTCAATTATTGCTGTTCCTATTGGAATGTTTGCAGGAATTTGGTTACGTGAATACTCTAACAACTCAAAATTGGCTTCTGTCATTAGAAACTTGAGTGATGTTATGATGTCAGCACCTTCGATTGTTATTGGGGTTTTTGTGTACGCACTTTTTGTTGCACCATTTGGAAGTTATAACGGTTTTGCAGGTATTATCGCTTTAACAATTATGATGATTCCCATTATTATTAGCACAACGGACAATATGTTGTCACTTGTACCAAAAGAGTTACGTGAAGCTGGAATTGCATTGGGTGGATCGAAACATAAGATTATTATGCAGATTGTTGTGAAAGCTGCGAAGGTAGGGATTACGACAGGTGTTTTACTTTCATTTGCAAGAATTATTGGAGAGACAGCACCACTGTTATTTACCTCAGCGAACAACCAGTTCTTTACCATGGATTTAACAGGACAGTTTCCTTCATTAACTGTAAGTATCTACAACCTAGCAACCTATCCTGATGAAGCGAGTCGTGAGTTGGCTTGGGCAGCGTCATTTGTCTTGACAGCGTTTGTATTAATCATTAATTTAACAGGTCGTTACATGACCAGAAATAAAAAGTAAAGGAAGCAAATGAGCAACTTAATAATGGAAACAAAAGATTTTAACTTTACCTATGCAGGGGTTGATGCTCCTTCACTTAAAAACATAAATCTTCCGATTGAAAAAAATAAAATTACAGCGATGATTGGTCCTTCAGGATGTGGTAAATCTACCTTACTTAGAGCCATGAACCGTATTCATGATCTTTATCCCGGAAACAAGTATGAAGGTGAGATTAACCTTTATGGAACTAAGGGTAAAGAGAATATTTTGGATCTTAAAAAAGAGAATGATTTAATTTCTCTTCGTCAGCAAGTAGGGATGATTTTCCAAAAGCCTACACCATTTCCAATGAGCATTTACGACAATGTAGCCTATGGAATGAAACTTGCAGGAGTGAAAAATAAGTCAGAACTTGATGGACGTGTTGAAAAAGCTTTAAAAGATGCAGCGATTTGGAATGAAACGAAAGACAGAATGAACACTTCAGCACTTGGGATGAGTGGTGGACAGCAACAGCGTTTGTGTATTGCCAGAGCTGTTGCACTTAAGCCTGAGGTAATGCTTTTTGATGAACCTACTTCGGCATTGGATCCTATTTCGACAGGAGCTATTGAAGAGTTAATTTCTGAGCTTAAAAAAGATGTATCGGTTGTGATTGTAACGCATAACATGCAACAAGCAAGTCGTTTGAGTGACTACACAGCCTTTATGTATTTGGGAGATTTAATTGAGTATGATAAAACCGATACCATTTTTATGAATCCTAATGAGAAATTAACAGAAGATTATATTACGGGGAGATTTGGATAATGTTACCACAATATCACGATGCACGACATGAAGTACGCAATACCATTATTGGCTTGGTTGAAGATTTAGCTAACAGTAATAAATTGGCATTAAAAGCCATAGAAGAGTGTAATGCAGAAGCACTTGACGAGGCACGTAAAAATCTTAAAGAGATGAGTAGTATTACTGAAAAAATTGACAATGACATTGTGCTTATTTTTGCTAAGTTTACACCAGGAGCGAAAG
>CACVAR010000224.1 GCA_902727905.1 uncultured Sulfurovum sp.
TTATGAAAAAGAAAAAATGGAGATCTTAATCTAACTCCAAAACAATCTTAACTTGCTCATTCACCTCTAATAACTCCTGTAAAGATAACTCAGCCAATTTATCAGAGAAGATACGCTGATTGTCTATTGCTCGTATTTGGTCACATAATAAGTCACTATCTTGTTCTAAAGCATTTCTCTTTGTCACTCTATAACGCAGAGGATAGGTATCATCTATAAGATATGTAGACAAAGGAATAATAAGCGTAGTTGGGTGTTCTATATCATTTAGCATATTGGTTTGAAAAATAAGTACAGGTCCTATTTTCCCTACCTCATTTCCCTTACGTGGATTGAGCCGAGCCAGATAGATTTCACCTTTTTTAAACATGGTTTAGACCATCATCAAGTGTATTATCAAACTCTTTGGAAACTTTTAAAGACTCTTCTCGAACTCTCATAGAGGCTTTTTTAATTTGTATTTTAAGTTTTTCTTTTTCAAGAGTATCACGATAATGTAGAACAGCTTTTCGAATTAAGTCACTACGATTAGTATCTAATGATTTAACCATATCGTTAAGCATGTTAAAAAAGTCATTGTCTGATTTTAAAGTTATGGTATGCATGATTTATCCTTTATGGTATTACTTTTGTAATACCTATTATAGGTTATAAAATTTTATTTGTCAAATCAAACCTCTTTCTATAATAATGCTCTTTACCTTACGCGATATCTTTCAAAATAAATTCTAAAAATTCTTCTTCAAGTCCATGCTATTATTTTTCGTCGTAAGCTTTTTTATTGTTATAATGCATTATGAAAAAAGAAAAACTTGAACAATCAATTCCTGATGCCGAATTCCAAAAAGAGAATGAACATCAAATAGAGTTTGATTTAACAACCACTAAAAAATTAATTGAACGTGACCTTGATCATGCTATAGAAAAGCCTCATAGGGTTGAGTTTAATGTCATTATGATTGTTTTTGAGGGGAAAGGGATGCATACGGTTGACTTTGTTCCTTACAGTTATCGAAAGGGTACGGTGTTTTTTATTGCTAAAGATCAAGTACATAACTTTACGATAAACCCCGATGCTGATGCTTACCTTTTGCCTTTTACTGATACTTTTTTGAGTCGTTTAATTGTCAATGAAGAGTTGAAGGTTTTGTATGAGATGTTTGATTATGTTTTGTACCCTGCAAAAATTCAACTTGATGAGAAGATTTATGAAGATGTTCTAAAGCTTCTGCAAGTTTTGGAAAAAGAGTTTAGCATTGAGATGGATAACTTTAAAGAGTTAATTTTAACACCACTACTTCAAGCGATGATTTTGAAGTTAAGTAGAGAACGCTTAACGCAAAGCTTGCCATTGGAACAGAAAGATAAAGCTTTGTATAGGAAGTTTAAACAACGCTCTTTCAATCACAACTATTCGGTGCATGTCAATGACTATGCAAAAGAGCTTGATGTTTCGAGTAAGACTTTAACGAATTTATTAAATAAATATTTGGGTAAATCTACGAAGAAGTATCTTGATGAACATCTTATCTTACAGATTAAGCGACTTTTACTGGATGAGAGTTTGACCATAGAAAATATAGCTGACCAACTCTGTTTTGATGAACCTACGAACATGGTGAAGTTTTTTAAACGTTATGAAGGTCTTACGCCTACAGAATTTAAAAAATTGCATAAGGTTTAGAGCGTTTTCCGTTTTTTACCATAAATCGTATCTTTTTTACCTATCCATCATTGCCTTGTTCTTTATATACTTAGACATATCAAATAAAAGGACAAATGATGAAAACCAAATTAATAACCTTACCACTACTGGCAACTCTTTTACTTTCAAGCAATGTAGCTTATGCACAAACTGAAGTAACACAGAAGGTAGACTCAAAAGTTTATCAAGTTGAGAAGAGATTGGATAATTATACCCGACCGATTACCTTTACGCCTACCAAAGCAACAGCTGTTAATGGGGCTATCTCTGAAAACATTATGATAACCACACAAAATATTTTAAACAAAGAAGCACCTTTTCTTAAAAAAGCGATGGTTAAACCTATAGGTGAAGAGGCATTTAGTGCTTGGGAACTTACCAGTGATGAAGGTGGCGCACACCATCATCAGACTGCACCAAATCCTTTAACCTATTATGCTGTTGGAGCTTCTTCTAGTTTACTGACCCAAGTAGAAAGAGCCATTCAAGTTATGGACTTAGAAGTAGAGGAGGTTAAAGTTGAATCAAAAATCTTTTTTAGATGGTCAGATGCCATGACAGAGAAATGGGCTGGATTTACAGACAAGGTTATTTCTAATATTCTCATAAAAAGTAAGGAGTCACCTGAAAAAATAAAAGCTTTAAAGGCAATGGCGTTGAACGCTTGGGCTGTGGGTGAAGGTTTGGCAAACAAAAGTAGCATTGATGTTGGTATTCTTGTGAACTCTGATGACTGGGCTGGTCTTCAAGCACGTTCAGGGCATGTTCCATCACCCATTTCTAAAGATAATGGTCAGATCATTAGCAATGTAACACCTGATTTGACATTAGAGACCATGGAAGTAGAAAAAGATTTTGCTGTAGAGATGGGGAACTTTCCGAATCCATTTGTCTTTACGGAGATTGCCATAGCTGAGTCAGCGAATGATACTGATAGACCGTATATGCATAAGATAAGAGCAAAATCGTTAACGCAAAACTACAAAACTTGGGAACTCTATGCTGACGATAGCCGTGGATATAAAGGAGTTGACAAAGCCCCAACATCACGAGCGTACTTTACGGTGGGTACTTCATTTTGTCTAAAGAGTCAATTGACGGCTGCTAAAATGGCGTATAAAAAACAAGGCGTAAACATAGAAGACTTTAGGGTTGAGCATCAGTTTAACTATCAACAAGAAAACTTTATGACACCAAGCATGAAAGGTCATCTTGATGATGTAATTACCAGAGTTATTGTAAAAAGTGATGCTGACGAAAAAGTTGTCAATAACTATGCAAAAATGGCACTTCGTATGTGTTTTGCTGGAGAAGGGATTCAAAATGAGACAAAGATGGATACTAAGGTTTACCTTAATGGGGAAGTTTTGAAGTAAGAAGGACACGAAATGATAGATCATAATTTTGAAAAAAGATTGACCAGTACCAAAGTATTTTATGGGTATTTGAGTGATTTGATTGGAAACTTTAAAGCTGTAAAGTCAGCAAAGAATAGACTAGATGAGCAGTTTCAAAACAAGATACTGCTTTCCGTAACGCAAGTAAATGGTTGTAGATATTGTAGTTATTTGCATACCAAACACGCTTTAGAGTCGGGCATGAGTGAAGAGGAGATTACTTCTCTTCTTGCTGGTGAAGTAGGGGACATTAGTAATGAAGAGTCTGTAGCACTTATTTTTGCTCAACACTACGCAGAGACGCAAGCAAATCCTGATGTAGAATCGGTTCAAAGATTGTTTGATACCTATGGTGAAGAGAAAGCGAATGATATTATAGGAATTATTCAAGGCATTATGTTTGGGAATATTCATGGTATTTCGGTAGACCTTCTTCAAAGTAGAGTCAAAGGTAAATCTGACCCTGACAGTTCATTTTGGACAGAGTTTAGTACGGCATTTGGTGTACTTCTTTTTGTACCTTATCTTGGACTTAAAAAACTCTTTGGACTTCTTAACCCAAGAGCAATACATAGAAAGGAAATAAAAGATGTTTAGACAAATGATTTCACTAACCCTTTTGGTCTCTCTTGTGGCACTAAGCACTTCAGGTATCTCCATGATTGTTTTAGGAAGTTTAGAGTTTCAATTACAAATGCATCCTGTGCATAAGATATTTGGGATTTTATTAACACTTTCTGGAGCGTTTCATATTTATTATAATTTTACTGCTATAAAGAAGTATCTCTCTAAGAGAAAGATGATGCTCTTTGCTTTAGTGATGACGTTTATTATGGTGGCTTTATACGCCATAGGAGTGAGTAAGCCAATTGATCCTGTAAAAATTGAACAGATAGAGACTATTATGAAAACGATGGAGGGCTAAAAGAGTGCCTGTAAAGTAGTGTTACGAAGCATTTACTTTTTATTACCCATCGTTTAATGAGGGTAAGTACAATTAGGGTATCAAAACAAGATAAGGATAAAAAATGAAAAAAATTGTTACTACATTGGCTATTTTAGCACTGACAGCAAGTTTTGCACAAGATGGAAAACCACCAAGAGGTGGAAAGGGTCAACCACCACCAGAAGCCATTGAAGCTTGTGTAAATGAAGATGAAGGAACCGAATGTACGGTAGAGACACCAAGAGGTGATACTTTAGAAGGAACTTGTCAAAATACACCTGATAAGAAGTACTTTGCTTGTGTGCCTAACAATCATAAAAAACCTGAGAGAAAAGAGTAGTTACTTGGGAGTATAACTCAACTGTTGATTCAGTTGAGTCTTTTTAGATAGAGTTAAAGATGAGGTAAGTTAGTTGATATTTGTATAAACAGCTTGAACATCTTCATCTTCTTCAAGTCTGTCTATTAGTACATCTACTTCTTCCATTTGTTCATCTGTAAGGTCAATAGGCGTATTTGCAATGTACTGGTGTTCACCTTTTGTTACTTCTATGTTCATTTCTTCAAGTGCTTTAGACAAATCTCCGAAAGAAGAAAATTCACCAAATACTCTCACAATGTTTTTGTCTTCTGCATCTTCTTGAGGCTCAATGTCTTCTTCTATCTCTTCAAGACCAGCATCAATAAGTTCTAACTCTAACTCTTCAATATCCATTTCATCTGTTCTGTCAAAAGTAAAAACAGACTTACGGTTAAACATAAAGTTTAATGAACCAGTTGTAAGCATTTCAGCAGCGTTACGGTTTAGTGCAGCTTTTACATTGGCAACAGTACGTGTTCCATTGTCTGTAGCACAGTCAATAATAAATTGTGTTCCGTAAGGTCCTTTTGCTTCATAGTGCATTTCTTTAATGTCAGCAGCATCTTTACCAGTTGCTCTTTTAATGGCAGCTTCAATGTTATGCTTAGGCATGTTTTGAGCTTTTGCCGTTAAAATAGCTGTACGAAGTCTAGGGTTCATGTCAGGGTCAGGGCTACCTGCTTTGGCTGCCATGGTAATTACTTTTCCTAGTT
>CACVAR010000225.1 GCA_902727905.1 uncultured Sulfurovum sp.
TTTTATGCTAACTCAAATTTAGCCGAGAGAAACTTTGAATACCATGCAACAGGAAAGCAGTTATTTATTGGATTTTTAATTGCTGTGGGTATTTTTATACTTTTTCAAATTTTTTCTCGAATTTCACCCATAGCCAGTGTGCTTTTACTACTTGCACTGTTTGTGGCTATTCCATGGATTATCTGGAGAAGCTTGATATTTAACATGCGTGTAACCAGCTTTTCTAATGTACATTTTTCATTTACAGGAGCGTTAAAACAAGCATATATAAACTTTTTTGTTTACCCATTTTTGCTAGTAGTGCTTATATATGGACTACCACTACTTACAGCATTTGCACCACTTATTGGTATACCAGAAGTACTTGCAACTATTTTATCGATTTCGATGATATTAATTATTCCAGCTGCTTTTTATGTATATGCTTTAATCAAAAAGAAAAATACAGAGTATATAATTAATGGTACACGTTATGGGCAAGGTATTTTTGAAACGGATGTTGAAACTAACAAGTTTATGATGATTAACTTGAAAACACTGGGAATTTCCCTATTAGTCCTATTGGGGTTTGGAGTTTTGATGGGACTCTTCGGTGGAGGAATGGAAATGATAAGTACTTTTGACCCTGAAGCCATGGAACAAGGTCAAATACCAGAAGGTTTCATTGGGATGATAGCTATGTTGTATCTGTTTATGATTGTAGCTGTTATATTAATTATGGCATTTAGCATTACAAGGCAGCGTACTTATGTTTATGAGAACACAATGCTTGATGAAAAAATTTCTTTTGCTTCAACATTAAGAGCCAGAGATTTTGCATGGGTGATGCTTTCAAACATGTTACTTGTGATTGTGACTTTAGGATTTGCTATGCCTTGGGCAAAAGTAAGAATGGCACGACTGATGCTTGAAAATACCTTTGTAGATACATCCATAGGATTTGATGAGTATATTACTCAGAAGCAAGATGAAGAGTCATCTTTAGGTGAGCAAATTGGTGATGCTTTTGACGTTGATGTGGGTGTGGCACTTTAAGCATTATGATTAAGGGAAATTTTCATACCAAAGGGAGTGCAGCACGTGTGACTGCTGTTCTCTCTACGAATGACATGGGGCGTTATGCCATAGAACTTGAAGATGGGACAGTTCATCGAGGTGAATTGTCTCATCTAACTATTTCAGAGCGTTTAGGTAATGTCGAAAGAAAAATAAGATTGGAAGATGGTGCTGTATTTGCAACATTAGACAATGATGGCATAGACACGCTCTTTAAAGGTGAACAAAAAATTAATGCTTTTGTACATTATTTAGAGACAAATCTAAAGTGGATAGCTGTGGCTGTGGTTGTTGCTATGTTTACTGTTTTTGCATTTTTTAAATGGGGTGTGCCTTGGACAAGTCAAAAGATTGCTCATGCTTTACCTTATGAAACGAATGAACTTATTGCAGAAGGAACTATGGACTTCTTAGACAGTTATCTGTTTGAAGAGAGTAATCTTAGTATAGAAGAGCAAGAAAAAATTTCTAAACACTTTAAGAATAAGTTAGCGAAACTTAGTGTGGAAGATGAAAGTAAAATAGAATACAGCATACATTTTCGTTCTTGGAAAATGGGAGAACAAGAGATTCCAAATGCACTAGCATTGCCTTCTGGTGATCTTGTCTTAACAGATAAATTTATACAGCTCTCAGAAAATCAAGATGAAATTGATGCTGTGCTACTCCATGAAATGGGACATGTGGTGCATAGACATAGTTTAGAAATGCTCATAGAGGGAACTTTCATAACCGTAGCTGTTATGCTTATGACAGGAGATGGTTCAGGTCTGGGAGACATGGGTATTGGTTTAGGCTCTGCTTTAATTAATTCAGCTTATTCACGTGGACATGAGTCGGAGGCAGATAAGTATGCGTTTGAGAAGATGTTACAAGTAGGTATTGATCCAAAGTCATTTTCAAATATTATGAATCGTATGACAACTTACATGACTGAAGAAGATAACAGTACGAAGAACAAAGAAGATGATGATATTTTAGATTATTTTTCTTCTCACCCTAGTACACAGGAACGTGTGGATTTAGCCAATCGGTATAGTGAATGTTTTAAACAAGGTTTGAGCGTTTGTAAATAGTCTTTATGCTACAATAAATGCGTTTAAATAAAAGGATAATTGATGCAAGAAGAGAATAGAAGACTGATAGATGAGGCGTTAGACTTTGAACCTGTCAAAAATACATTTCGTTTAGCACGGGAGTTTATAGTACTTAATAAGAATTTTACTTTCATGGCTATGGGAATTTTTATAGTACTAAACTTATTTGGAATGATTCCTGTCATAGCATTTATTTTTACTGTATTGGCTGCTGTGTTTGGTATTGTCATTCAGATGCAAGTAGGAAGAACATTTTATGGTACAGATAATATTGAAACGTATGTAGATGAGATTAACAATAGCCGTGTAGATGAGGTAGTAAAACGTTATGCTCAAACTGCTTTTGGTGTTTATTTAGGATGGGCATTGCTCATTATTCTGATTTTATTTATTTTAGGTTTTATCGCTGCAACGACAGGAGTTGTTAAAGAGAATATGAGTGAAAATGATGTCATCATGGCTTTTGCAGGTTTTGGTTTACCTTTAATTTTAGTAGCACTTATTTTTTCCTATGTTCAGCCATTGGTACATTCAAACATTGTTCTGTCAAACTCTTTTAGAGAAGGACTTAAAGCCGTGTTTACTGTCTTTTCTAAAGATGTTTGGTTATCAGCTTTACAGAAAAGTTATTTTTCTTATATCGCTAAAGTAGGATTACTAACTATGGCACTGATTTTCTTGGCAGGACTTATTGTGGCATTATTATCAACCATACCTGTTATTGGTGGGTTTGCGATGATTTTTATTTTTGTAATGCTTTATTTTTTAATGGTGCTTATGTCTATTACGTCTATGATGGCTCGAAGAATTGTTGAGGAGTAAAAGTAAGTGTTGTTTAGGTGAACAGAAGATGTTCACCTTTAAATGATTATTTAGAAAGTTCGTTAAATACTTCTTCAAACTGACGCTTACCCATACCACCAAGATGAACAACACCTACTTCACCACTTGGTTTAATTCCAACTAAAAATGGTATTGAACCAGTCCATTGAGCACGTTGTGCTATGTATGAGACAAAGTTTGAATTCTCTGTATGTTCTCCTGAAAGTACAGAATAATTAAGTTTTTTTGACTCTTTAAAGATTTTTAATTGTTCTTCTGGAAGCCGTTGTACTTCAAGACCAATAACAGCTAATTTATCTCCTTTTTCCTTTACCATCTCTTTGAGTACAGGAATCTCTTCTAAACATGGAGGACAACGATATCCAAAGAAAAGTAAAAAGACCACTTTACCTTTATGTTCTTGGAAAATAATTCCATTTTCTGCTTCGTCTACATGAAGTTTATTTCCATCAACATCTGCCAGTTTAAAAATGTTTTTTGGGTAAGTGACAGGTTGGGCAGTAACTTTCTTTTCAGTTGTTTTAAGTTCGGAATTTTCTACCGTTGTTTCAGTTTTAGGAGCTACTTCAACTTTTTTCTCTGTATTAAATTTCTTTTCTTCACCATTGTCTTGTGAGGTACAAGCTGTAAGGAAAAGAGCAAGTATTAATGTTGTTATTATTTTAGTCATAATCCATCTCTCTTTGTTAATGTGAATCCATTATAACAAGTTTTTGTTAACACTTTGTGTGCTGAAAGAAAATACACATAGATTGCATACTTTTAGTTGTATTATGGTTATAATAACTCTTAATGAAAAAGGAATAGAAAATGAAAAAAGATACTTTTACTTTTACTAATAACCGAACGAATCAAAGTTACGAATTTAAAATTCTTGATGCCACACGAGGACCTTCTGTAGTAGACATTTCATCTTTTTATAAAGATACAGGACTCTTTACCTTTGATGTGGGATATACCTCTACAGCTTCATGTGAATCTAACATAACTTTTATCGATGGGGAAAAAGGAGAACTACGTTATCGTGGTATAGCCATTGAAGAGTTAGCTGAAAATTATTCTTATTTAGAGACATGTTTTTTACTTCTTTATGGGGTACTTCCTACAGAAGAACAATTGGCTTCATTTGACCTAGAATTACGACATCGGTCTTTTATTGATGAAAATTTAAAAACACTTATAGGTGCTTTCCCTGACTCAGCACATCCTATGTCCATACTCTCTTCAGGAGTAACGGCTTTAGCTTCATTTTATTATGAACATTTGAACATTAAAAATGATGAAGAGGGTTTAGAGATGGCAGGTCGTATTATTGCAAAGATTCCAACTCTGGCAGCTTTTGCTTACCGTAAATCTTTGGGTATTCCTTTTGTGTACCCTGATATTGATAAATCATTTACAGAAAACTTCCTTTATATGCTCAGAGCCTATCCTGGTGGTAAAATGAAACGAACAGTTAATGGTTGTGAAGAGATTCGACCCATAGAGATAGAAGCACTTGATACCATCTTTACCCTTCATGCCGATCACGAACAGAATGCATCAACAACAACAGTAAGAACGGTTGCCTCAACAGGGGCACACCCTTATGTAGCAATCTCTGCTGGTATATCAGCACTTTGGGGTAGAGCGCATGGTGGAGCTAATGAGTCTGTTATAGCACAGCTGGAGATGATAGGTGATGTGAGCCGTGTTGATGAATTTATTGCCAAAGCAAAAGATCCTAATGATGACTTTAGACTTATGGGTTTTGGACATCGTGTTTACAAAAACTTTGACCCAAGAGCGAAAGCATTAAAAAAACTACAAGACCAACTTAAAGATGAATTGAATTTAGATTCAAACCTTATGAGAATAGCAGAACGAATAGAAGAGATAGCCTTAAATGATGAGTATTTTGTCTCTCGAAATCTTTATCCAAACATTGACTTTTATTCAGGAGTTATTTTAACAGCTCTTAAAATAGAACGACCAATGTTTACAGCCATTTTCGTTATTGGTCGAACGGTTGGTTGGATTACGCAACTTATGGAGTTTAGAGCTGACCCTAAAGCTAAAATAACACGACCAAGACAGTTGTATTT
>CACVAR010000226.1 GCA_902727905.1 uncultured Sulfurovum sp.
AATATATAAACATTTAAATTTAAAAGGAATATAAAATGGAATTAAACATACTCATAATCCTAGCTGTTGCTGTTATCGTTACCCTTTATAAAGGAATCAAAATTGTTCCACAAGGTGAAGAGTGGGTCATTGAAAAACTTGGTAAATTTTCACGCACACTTCAACCGGGACTGAATATTATTGTTCCTTATGTTGATGATGTGCGTCAGCGTATCTCAACCCGTGACATCATTATGGATATTCCTCAACAAGAGGTCATTACCAAAGACAATGCTGTCATCCGTACCAATGCCATTGCCTTTGTACGTGTTACCAACCCTAAAGATGCACTTTATGGAGTAGAAGACTTTAAACTTGCCATTGCAAACCTCATCATGACTACTTTACGTTCTATCATTGGTGAAATGAAACTAGACGAAGCACTTTCAAACCGTGAATCAATCAAAGCACGACTCAAAGAAAATATCATTGATGATGTAGCAGACTGGGGTGTTACGGTTAAGTCTGTAGAAATCCAAGACATTAATCCAAGTGGTTCTATGCAGGATTCTATGGAACGTCAAGCAGCAGCTGAGCGTGAAAGAAGAGCCATAGAAACCACAGCAGAAGGTAACAAAAATGCTGCTATTTTAGAAGCACAAGGTAAACTTGAAGCTGCAAAACTGGAAGCTGAAGCACAAGTTGCTCTTGCCAATGCTTCAGCACAAGCCTTAGAGATGATTGCTGATGCGACCGAAGGGAAAGAACTTTCTGCCATGTTCTTACTGGGTGACCGTTACATCAACTCACTAGAAAACATGTCAAAATCTCCAAACTCTAAGTTTGTAGTCTACCCTGCTGACATTCAAGCGACTATAAAAGGTATGCTTGGGAATGTATTTACAAAATAGACTTTAAATCTATAGGTTCGATATTATCGAACCTATAGCTCTAACCTCTTATACCGTCCTTTCACCCTCGGATGCAATACATTCAAATAAAATCCTAAAACAATAAAATCAAATAAAAAGTAAAAGGCTGCTATACCTACTGGTGGGTTTCCACTTGGTAGCCATTCAAACTTTCCAAAAGCAATCTCAGGCCAGTACCATGTTCCTGTTGCTGTTCCTATTTGCTCTAAGTAAGCGACAATGAAAAACATAATTAAAAAGAAAAGCTGTGACTTCTTTGCATAGTATAAAATAATAAAGAAGATAACTGAGTAGAGGAAGCCAAACCAATCATTAGCCCAATAGAGCCATACAAAACTGTAAACAACTGAAAAGATAAACAACCATTTTTTAATCACAGTCTGATGATGTAAAATATAAGGATGATGAGAAAGTCTAAATACTGAAGCAAAAATGAGACTATGTCCAAATATCAACCATAAAGGGATGTTGTAAAAACGATAATGATACATTCCTAAAACCATAGAGAGAATATACTCTCCTGTTAATCCAACAACAATCCCTATAAGCATTATCTGTCTAGCACGTTTTGAACTTCGCCAATATGAGAAAGCAAAAGCGAAACCAACTAAAATGACAGCAACAGCTTGTCCATGACCTGAAAACCAAGCATCTCCAATAGGACTATCTATGGTTAAAAACAGTGCTGTTCCAATGAGGGTTTTGAGTATGGTTCTGTAGGGGATTTGTTCTTTACTTCGTAGTGTCATTGTCTACCTTTGTCTATTTATAGAAGTATAGCAAAATTATTACTGCAGCAATAAATGGATTATTATAATTTAAAGTAATTATTTTTATAAGTTTTTAAGATAGAATAATATATACTAAAAAATAAATTTTATTAACTAGAAGGAAAGATTATAACCATGAATAAAAGAATCATTGGAGTATCATTACTCTTATCAGCATTTTTATTTGCAAATAATTCATCTACTCAAAATAGCGATAAAGAATTATTAAAACAAATTGAAAAAGCAGGAATGAAAAGCATTCCAAAAGAACAATCAGAAATCAATAAGCTGATTGATCCAAATAACATTATTACTGATGAAAAAGTAACATTAGGTAAACAACTCTACTTTGAACCTCGACTATCAAAGAGTGGTATTATTTCTTGTAATACCTGTCATAATCTTGGATTAGGTGGTGCTGATGGTGTAGCTGCAGCAGTAGGACACAAGTGGACAGCAAATCCACATCACCTTAATTCTCCAACGGTATACAATGCTGTGTTCTTTGATTCTCAATTTTGGGATGGAAGAAGCCACAACCTAGAAGATCAAGCACAAGGTCCAATGCAAGCAGAACCAGAAATGGCATCTCCTAAAGAACTGGTTCTTGAACGAATAAATTCTATTCCTGAATATGTGGCTGCCTTTAAAAATGCCTATGATGAAAATGTCAGCATTGATTTTGAAACTATTACAGCTACCATAGGTCTTTTTGAACGAACACTTGTTACCCCATCAAAATATGATGACTATGTAAATGGTGATACAAAAGCTTTAAGTAATGCAGAAAAAGAAGGCTTAAAAGTATTTATTGATAAGGGTTGTGCCACCTGTCATAATGGTATAGCCTTAGGAGGTAAAATGATGCCATTCCCAGTTGTAAAA
The DNA here is from genome assembly GCA_902727905.1 of uncultured Sulfurovum sp. GTDB lineage: Bacteria > Campylobacterota > Campylobacteria > Campylobacterales > Sulfurovaceae > UBA1140. Next base: position 2,567 of record CACVAR010000226.1, read on the forward strand.
CCTTATAAATTTGCAAACTTAGGAGATTTTAAAGGTGATAAAAATGGGATGGTTAAAGTACCAACACTTAGAAATATCACCGAAACAGCTCCTTACTTTCACAATGGAGCTATTTGGAGTTTAGCAGATAGCATTAAAGAAATGGGAAGTACACAATTAGGTCAAACACTTAGTGATAAAGATACTGATAAAATCATCACTTTCTTAAAAACACTAAAAGGTAGAAAACCAGCCATTGTTTACCCTCAATTACCAGAGAGTACAGCAACAACACCAAAACCAGACTTTCAATAATCTTATGAAGTAGCTTCTTTTGAAGCTACTTCATTATCAATCAACAGTAAATCCTTCTTTCAAGAACATCCTACTCAATTACATAAAATTCAACGTTAACCCAAACTAAGCTACAATGCATTTAATAAAAATGTATACACTTTAGGAACTCCATGTCACCATTTGCCATACAACTCATCAACGGATTCAAAGAAACCGATTTAGAATTAGAAGATAAAAATGCTTTTCAAGCCCTACAACAACTGGGAGCCATTGAAGAAGTTGATGGACTATGGAAGTTAAAATCACTCTTTCGTGTAGGACAGCTCTATGTCAACAAAGAAGGTCGTGGTTTTGTTGAAGCACAAAGTGAAGAACAAAAAGACCTGCTCGTAGAATCCCAAGACATGGGTGAAGCTAACCCAGGTGATGATGTGGTAGTAAAACGTGTTATTGCTAGACGTGGTCGTGCTTCGGCTAAGGTTCAATTGGTAGTACGTAAAGCGCATGTATTTCAAATTGTCTATACCAACCGTAATGAATCGAATGTCTTTGAAATACTTGACTTAAAAACAGGACTGCCAACAAGTGCTAAAATGGAAGGGATGGACTTAAAAGCTTTTAAACTGGGAACCGTTCTTAAAGTGGACTCTGAAACGGAAGAGGTTTTAGAAGTATTTGGTGATTTATCTGATCCGAAAATCGATGAAAAAATTTCGTTAGCCCTTTACAAACGTGCCAATGAATTTGATGAAGACTGTAAGACACAAGCCCTTGAGGTCGAGCAAGAAGTAACGGCTTCGGAACACCCTGCGCGAATTGACTTAACGCATTTGGACTTCTGTACCATTGACCCTGTTACAGCTAAAGATTTTGATGATGCTATTTACTTTGACATGGAAGCTTATACCCTCTACGTTGCCATTGCTGATGTAAGTCATTACGTGAACTACTTCTCGCCTATTGACACCGAAGCAAAGCGTCGTGGGTTTACCACCTACTTTCCTCATAAATCCTTCCCGATGTTACCACGTGAACTTTCAGAGAACATTTGTTCACTTAAGCCTCATGTTGACAGACTCGCATTTGTAGCTAAAATAGAACTAAATAGAGATTCGCTACTTCCTATAAAAGAAGAGTTTTTTGAAGCCATTATTCACTCTAAACGTCGATTTAACTATGAAGAGATAGATGTAATTATTGATAAGAATGGTGCAAACGTTGAAAAGGAACATGAGAAACGTATTTTAAACTATCTGTTACCTCTGCAACAAATCACAGCACGTCTACGAAAAAAACGTATGGGTGATGGTTTTGACTTTAGAAGTGAAGAAGTACGACTAAGTATTGATGCAAACCATGAACTTAAAGAGACATCCATAGAGACAGGGACGCCTTCTCACTCACTTATTGAAGAGTGTATGCTTTTAGCCAACCAAGCTTCAGCGAAACGTTTTGACTACGGGGTATTTAGAATTCACACACCACCACAGTTAACAAAGCTCGAAGAGTTACTCGAAGAACTTGCAGCCATTGGACTGTTTGTGAAAGAGTATGATGATTCCCCATCGCTTATTCGTGCCATTCAAAAAGAAGCAGACAGTATGGGCATTGCTCCTGAGGTCGATAGCATGGTCATTAAGTCCCTTAAACAGGCTTCTTATTCGGCTGAAAACGAAGGTCACTTTGGACTTGGATTTAGCCACTACTCTCACTTTACTTCACCGATTCGTCGATACTCTGACCTCATCTTGCATAGGCTCATCAAGTCCCAGCTAAAAGAAGATGAAGAACAAAATGAATACCTACTACGTAACATTGAACCACTTTGTCAAAGAGTTTCAGAACTTGAACGTGAATCAACCAAAGCAGAATGGGATTTTAGAGATAGAAAACTAGCACGTTGGGCTGAAAAACATATTGGGGAAGAGTTTAAAGCGCATGTGGTTGAAGTTGGCGAAAATGCAAAAGCTGTCTTGGAAATCGATGTGGAAGGGATTAGTGTAAATCTTCATGGAGACAATATCATGTTATTTGATAAGATTATTGTACGTATTGATACGGTGAGTATTGCGATGGCTAAAATCCAGGCTGAGTTTGTCGCTAAAAGAGAGAAAGATATAATGGGGTTGTAAAATGTATCAAAGAGAATTTGAAAACCTACTTCGCACTACCCCTCCTAGAGCCATGCTTTTTTTTGGAGAAAATGATTACCAA
>CACVAR010000227.1 GCA_902727905.1 uncultured Sulfurovum sp.
TAAATTCTAAATATTAGAGGAAATTTGAATAATAAGGGTATTTTAGTAACTTTTATTGATTAATAAATCTATATTAATCAATAAGGTACATAAATAAGAGTTTTTTTATCTTATTTAGTTAGGTATGATGAAACTTCTGAATAACCAATTAAGCCATCAATTTCTACTTTTAAAACGAGCGTGTAACGACCTTCTTTTTCTAGTTCAACTACTTTAGTAGTATAATACCCATCTTTGTAGCTAACATTCTCTTCTAAATAGTCATCATTTCTACTGTGTGGGCGTGTTATTTGAAAAGTTACTTTAGCCGTATCGATAGCTTTCATACTATGGTTTGTAACTGAGTATTTAAAACTATTTGATCCAGCAGTTAATTTAATAGGAGCTTTTTGAGCTCTTTTTGCATTAGTATTTTGTTGCTCATCATTTAATTGTATAAGCTCAGTATCTTTAATAGTAATTTTGTAAAGAGCATTAAATTTTTCTTCAAGCTCCATAATCTCATTAATGTTCATGTCAGCCATTTGATACTTTAGCATGTAGTTATTTGATTCATGTACGGGTACAGAAACAGCTTGTTTAACTGTCCAAATAACCATGGAAATACCAAAGCCAAGTATTCCGATTACAAAGAGAAACCAAAATCTATTTTGATTTTTTTTAGTCATTTTTTTTCCTCATTACCATAGGGCGTATTAAATAAATCCAAGTTACTAAGACAAGACCAATAAGTACAATAACTCTTAAGATGGAGATAAGCGTTCTAGTATCATTGGGGATGGTTGTTGTCATTTTGACCTCTTTAGCATCTGCAATGTTATCTGCAAGTTCTGAATAGGCTTGGATAACCCCAATATTTTGTTTGTCTTCTTTTGAGTTTTTATCTTTTACGGTAATAACATTTAGACCAGAGTCACGCACGTCAGAATAGTCATAGAGTTTTGAAACACTGTCAGAAGAAGGGATGATACCTATACGCCCAGTAGATTTATTATTTTGGGTGATAAGTGCATTGGGTGCAAATATATAGAGTACATAAGGTACTTTCATATTTTTTTCATACTTTTTTGAATATTCCACTAAGTTAAATCCAACAGGAAATGCTTCATTTGTGGTTAAAACATAAGCGTTAATCGTTGTTTTAGTTAATAATTCATTTCCCATTTTATCTATGAGTTCAATGGCTTCAGGCTTTAAAGTGTCATCTTTGAGTACAAAAGGAGAGGAATTAATAAATAAGGGAAGAAGAAAAGCGAGAAGTATCACTTTTCTAGATTTGAATATGCTTGGCATATTAACCAACGTAAAGAAGGTTGTTTACAACTGATAGGTAAACAGCAACAATAGCTGATCCTACCATACAAGCGATTAAGATTTTGTCCATGTATTTAATCATAGTTTATCCTTTGTTATTGTTCTGACTTAGGAGACTGGAAAGAGTATTGTCTTTGTTGCTCCAAATCAGCTATCATTTTAACATTATTTATGTCTCTAATTGGTCCTTCATCATAAGGTGCTGCTGCTCCATAACGATATGTTACAACAACTGCCAGTTGAAGGAAAATTAATACAGCAATCAATAAGAGAACTGCAATAAGCATACCTGGAAGACCATGAATACTCCAAATGCTTCTTTTTGTATTTTCTGCCATTTTAACTCCTTATTGTGCTATTGACTGGATGTAAGCAGTCAATGCTTTTGTTTGAATAGGGGTAATCATGGTTTTAAATGAAGGCATTTCACCAATTATACCTTTTTTACCATGTTGTAATGTTTGCGTCATAAGTATGTTGTCATAACCTGTAAGGTCTGGTGACATACCATTGTTACCTTTTGAATCTGCACCATGACATGAAGTACAAGAGGCATAAGCTGCAGGTGCTTCACCTTTTAGGCCACCAGCAATATATTCTGCAATATCTTCAGCATCTTGACCCGATGCCATACCTGGAGGCATCATACCCATTGGATATTTTAATTGGTTTGAACCATTTTTAATAACATCTAAGATTTGTGCTTTTGACATTCTTTTAGTCAAATCTTGTGCTTTACCTGAAAGTCCATCACCTGTGTTACCATGACATGGAGCACACTGTACAAAGTAAAGTGATTTACCCATATTTGTTAACACTTCAGGTGTTGCATTTTCAAATTTCTTTTCATATTTCTCTTTATGCTGAAGTACAGCTTCGTTGTATTCACCAATTTGACTGTACTGATCTACAGGGTAACCCACAAGTCCATACCACATCGACCAAAAAAATACAGCTAAGAAGGTATAGGCCCAACCGGATGGTAATTCGTTGGTTCTTTCACCAATACCATCCCAGTTGTCCTCCATGAGTTCACCTGTAGCTGTGTCAGTTTTCATTTGCCCAATGTATTTAGTTGTTACATAAGCTGTAATTACTGCAATTGATATTGCCCCACCCATTGTAATGGCATTTACTTGGTCTGTTAAGTCAATGTCCATGCTTGTTACAACATAAATTGTTGCAAGGATAAGTATTACAGCAAATCCTAATGCTTTTATTGTTAATGCATTCATTTATTTTGCTCCTTCGTATTATCTCTTTCGGAAGCGACTTTATCTTCTACTGGAGGACTGTCGATGTTGTCATCAAGTGCAATTCTTCCATACTTTTCAAAGTCTCTCTCGCCTTTTTTTTCAGATCTGTAGAGGTATATAATATACCAATACAGAATGATTGTTAAAAAAATGGTCAAGAAGAACATGCCATAACCTTGTATATCCTGAATGTCCATTTTCTGCTCCTTACTTTAAGCTGTTAAGATAAGCAATCATTGCTACGATTTCTGGTACTTCACCATTCGCAATTGCTTTTTTAACACCTTCATCTTTCATATCATCAGCAATTTTTTTAGCATCAGCTAAAACTTTTGGACGATGTGCTTCCCATGCTACTCTGGTTCTTTTAAATTCAGGACCATAAGGAGTAAAGAATGCATTTTTAACCGTTACAGCTTCTGCGTAAGCAGATTCTATGTCAGCAACATTTGTAAACATGTGTTTATACGCTGGCATAATTGAACCAGGTACCATTGCTTGTGGATCTAACATGTGATTTTCATGCCAGTCTGTTGTACGGTAGTTACCTACACGGTGTAAGTCTGGACCTGTTCTTTTAGAACCCCAAAGGAAAGGTCTATCGTACGCATATTCACCAGAAAGTGAGTATTTACCATAACGGTCTGTTTCAGACTTAAATGGACGAATCATTTGTGAGTGACAAGCAATACAGTTGTCTTTCACATAAATATTTTTACCTGCAAGTTCTAAAACAGTTTTAGGTTTTTCTGTCGCTAAAGGACGGGCAGCCTGTGCAAAGTTTGGAACGATTTCAAGTAATCCTGCAAATGAGATAACAACTGATATCATCAAAGCAAAATAAAATGGATTTTTTTCTAACCAATGAAAAAACATAATTTCTACCTCCTTATGCCATAGGTGTTCTAAACTGTGGTTCTTCAGTAAGTTTTCTACCAGCAGTTATTGTTTTATACATGTTGTAAGCAAACAGAATAAATCCTGCTGTATATAGAACACCTGAAACACCTCTAATCACATAGTATGGGTGAAGTACAGTTACTGTATCGATAAAGCTGTATACTAGGTTACCATACTCATCAACTGCTCTCCACATCATACCTTGTGTAATACCTGCAATCCACATAGATGTGAAGTAAAGTACAACAGCTGTAGTTTGCATCCAAAATTGGATACCCATTAATTTTTTAGAGTAAATTTCTCTTTTCCACATACGTGGTGCCATATGGAATAGTGCTGCCATCGTCATGAATACAACCCAACCAAGTACACCGTCATGAACGTGCCCAGGAATCCAGTCAGTAAAGTGTGCAATAGCATTAACTGATTTAATCGCTTGAATAGGACCTTCAATGGTTGATAACATATAGAATGTTGATGCAATAACCATGAATTTAATTAATGGATTCTCTGCTAATTGATTCCACTCACCTTTCATAGTCAGTAGCATGTTAATTGCCGAGCCCCATGATGGTAAAATAAGAACGATTGAGAAGGCTGAACCCATTGTTTGCATCCAGTCTGGAACTGTTGACCATAAAAGGTGGTGAGAACCAGCCCAAAGGTAAACAAACATTAATCCCCAGAAAGAAAGTAGTGACAATTTATAAGAATAAATAGCTTGACCAGATTCTTTTGGAAGAAAGTAGTAAATCATACCAACGATTGGTACTGTAAATCCAAATGCAACAGCGTTGTGACCATACCACCACTGTACAAGTGCATCATTTGTTCCTGAATACATTGATACTGAATGATGAATAGAACCTAAACCTTCAGTTGCAAAGTAAGTTGGGATAGACATGTTGTTAAAAAGGTAAAGCATAGAAATACCAAGGAAACATGCTAAGTAATACCAAATAGAAACGTAAAGTGCTTTTTCTCTTCTTATTCCAATCATACCAAAGATATTAATACCCCACATAATCCAAATGATTACAATTACTATATCAATCCACCATTCGTATTGAGCATATTCTTTACCAGCAGAGATACCAAAAATAAGTGTGATTGTTGCTATTAATGCACCTACAAAGTAAAGCCAAAAGTGAATCTTACCCATAATCATTAAAAATCTTGATTCTGCCATAGATACTTTCAACACTCTTTGTGCAAAGTAGTACCAAGTAGCAAAAACACCAGATACGGTAAACCCAAAAATTACGGTATTGGTATGAACAGGTCTAAGTCTTGAAAATGTTCCGTACTCACCAATCAGATAGTTTAATTCAGGGAATGCTAGTTGTAGTGCGAGAATGGTTCCCACTAACATACCTAAAAAGCCAAACAAAATAGTTACGTAAGTAAACATTTTTGCGACTGTGTAGTCATATTCTAATGCTGCATGTGATTGCATACATTACCTCCTTAAAAATTATGGCTGTAATATTATGATTAAGTTAAAGTTATAATCACCATAATATAGCCTTCAGTTATAAGTATAATACA
>CACVAR010000228.1 GCA_902727905.1 uncultured Sulfurovum sp.
CCAATCTATTCCTTCTGATTTAGCTGGATAATCTTCTTTATCTAACAATGAAGCTTCATCAATCTGTTTAACTTTCACATCATAAGAGGGTAAAACCAATTCATAAACTTTTTCATTTAAAGGATTAAAAGCTTTTAACACACGTTTGTCTATTCCAAAGTTTTCCTTAGCAGAGATAGCATAGTGCCACTCTAGTGAGGAAGTTGAACCGTTTGAAGTATGAAAAGTTTTAAATTTTGGATTTTGAGTAAACAGCTTATAGTTTTCACTATCTTTTAGCAATTTAAAAGGAGAGATATAACCTTTACCTTTTAGGAGTACATTCAAATTAACAGGATCATAAGCTTCTGTACTTTTCCTATCTAGTTTTGCTGTTAAAGTAAAATCTCCAACTAAATCAGTACCTTTAGGAATGGCTTTGACTTCCAAACTCAGTGGCATTACCTCTACTTTTATATCCTTTTTTTGTAGCCCCTTAACATTGTCACGATCACCAGAGATAGAATAAGCTACTTTATCATCATCTGTAATGGACTTTCTCATCTCAAACTCTAATAAAACTTGACCTGATTTTTTAGGATAAATTAAATAGAGATACTCATGACGTAAATCATGATACTTTTCACGTTCCTTAAAGCCTACTTGATGAAATTCATAATTAGAGGATGCTTTTAAAGAGAACTGAAAAAGCATTACTTTTGACTGGTCAACCTGTGTTAAGTTAACCTCTAAAAATACTGCTTCTTTTTCATAAGGGGTATTATTTGAAAGATGTAAATTATACTCTACATCATTAGCATAGAGTAGATTAATAATAAAAAAGAGTGTAAGAAATAAAAACTTTATAATTGGCATAAAGTATTATAACCTAAAAAAATATTATGCTCTAAAGAGCATGGTAGCCCTTATGTCATCATAAGAGATTTCCCCATTTAAAGCTTCATAAATGGGTTTCATCCTTAAGTTTCCATCATCAGAAAAGTTTTCCATATTTTGCTCTTCTTCTAAAAGTAGCACAACTTTTTCAATGGCTTCCATAGGTAAATTTCTCGGCTTATATTTACTTAAATCAATACTCACATCTTCTTTTTTTAAAGTCGAAAAATGATTCATAATCGTAGCAACCGTTACGCCTCTAGCTTTTGCTATCTGCTTAATACTATCACAACTCTCCATAAGTGCTTTTGTTTTTAAATGCGTTGGAATATCTGAAGAGACAGAAGACTTACCAGCACGTAATAACTTCTTTTCATTTTCTATCTCTACAAAGTTGGTCAATCCCCCTAAACCTTTTATATAATTCATCTGAGCCTTTTCAAGTTCATCTTCACTATAAGTACTTAGCTCTTCAGCTGCTTTGACTGAAGCTTTTTTAATCGGTTCATCAATTCTTAATATAAGTGGATCAACTCTTAAAGCCATTTCATTTAAGCCCAAAAGCTTTAAACCTTCTATGTTTTTAATCCGAGACAATGCCACATAACCTTGCCCCACTTCAAAAGTTTGTGACAAATCAACTTGTGCAGCATCAAGTGTCATACCTTGTGACTTATGTATGGTAATCGCCCATGCTAAGCGTAAAGGGACTTGTGAAACAGTAGCAACACTTTCACCTTTGTCATTTTCAAGTGTCCAATCTTCAGCCAATACCCGTATCTTTTGACCTGTAGAGGTTTTAACAATGGGAATATCTCCTTCAAAACCCATAACCGTACCCGTTGTTCCATTTACATAAAACTTTTCAGGATTATTTTTTATGAAGATAACCATAGCCCCCTTTTTAAGTGTCAACTCTTCTAGTACTAACGAGGTCTTAAAAATTTTCTCTATGTTTTTTGCTGAACCTTTTGAGCTGTATTTAAAAACTTGTGGCTTCCCCTTTAAGTTGGATAACTCCTCAAGATTGATTCTATCTACATCTACATTATGTGTATAAAGTTTTGTTACCGTAGTTTTCTCAGCCAATTCTGTATGAAAACATAAGTCTAAAGTACTTTTAGATTTGTCTGACACTTCTCCTGAACGTATGTCATCAAGAACTTCTATGAGTCGGTCATCATCTTGACGAAACTTCTCTTGTAAATAACAGCTCTTCAATTCCAAAGATTTCCATACTGGAGCTTGCCAAGCAAAACGTTTCTCTTTAAACTCTTTACTCACTGGTGGTAACTGAAAAAAATCACCTGAAATAACGACTTGTACACCACCAAAAGGCTCAGGACTATTTTTAAATGCTCTCAATACCTTGTCCATTGACGTAAAAATTTCTGGAGAGACCATTGAGACCTCATCAATAATAAGCACTTTTAGTTTTGCAAAACGACTTTTAAGATAAGACTTTTCCAATAAAAACTCAACGTAACCATTATCTACTACAGTATCACGAATACCCAAAGCAAAAAATGAGTGAATCGTCTGTCCTTTCAGGTGTGAAGCTGCAATACCTGTAGGAGCCACAATGGTTGGATGAATTCGTCGCTCTTTTAAATACTGAATATATTGTCGTAAAAGATAAGTCTTTCCTGTACCAGCTGAACCAGTAATAAAAACATTTTTCCCAGATTTTAGTATGTCAAGTGCTGTAGTTTGTTTCATAAAAGTATTTTAACATGAATTATTTTTTTTGATTGAATATATGTCAAATTGTCATGTAATTTTTAGAAAGTTACTTCTATGATGAAAATCAGGAACATCTTTTTCATGTTTAACTGACCAAAAAGTTCGCTCATTCTCTTTTGTTAAAAGTATACTTGCAACATTGTAAAGATTAAACTGCTCTAAACACAACTCTTCTAGCTCTAATTCCAAACAAATTTGAAATTGATTTTCTTGTTTATTTATTCTTATTGTAGGTTCAGACAAAACCTGAACTTCTTGAACATCAGCACGATAGCTAGACAAATGGTAAAGATTCCAAGCTAAAGAGGAAGAGAAGTTTAACTCATAATAATCTTCATTCTCGCTGTTAGCAAGAAACAATTCAAAACAAGTTGTTCGCCAAAGTTCATTCGCTCTTTGTCTGTTTTTTGTTTCTTCAAAAGAATATTCAGCCAATACACCTTGAAGTGTAAAGCTTAGGGAAACACTCTTTTTCTTTATTTCTAAATGAGAATTGACCATCATCTTGCTACTGTAGGCATACGATTTAAGATTATTTTTCATAAGCACATTATACCCTATGGGAAAACCATTTATCTTTTTTGTATTCTTAGTTATAATCCTTTAAAAAAACTGGGGTTTTATGTATGAATGATTTTTTTAAGATATGGCTACCTCTTATTCTTCTTATTATTTTAAGCTTTTTTTTAACTTACCTTTTTAGTACACACAAAGCTAAGAATGAAATCACCATTGCAACAGGACGTGAGAATGGTGCTTACTACAACTATGCCCTCCAATACCAAAAACTTCTCGAAAAAGAGCGTGTAAAACTAAACATCGTTACCACAGCTGGTTCCATTGAAGCACTGCAACTTTTAAAAGATAAAAAAGTGGATTTAGCTTTTCTTCAAGGAGGGACAATTGATCAAAAATCAAAAGAGGGACTGCATTCTCTAGCGAGTATCTACTATGAACCCGTATGGATTTTTTACAAAGGAGAAACGCTAAGCTATCTCAATGAACTCAAAAACAAACAAATATCCATTGGGGAAAAAGGAAGTGGTGTTCACCCCATCGCTTTAGAATTGCTTGAGCTTAATGGCATTAAGCGTAAAGGTTCAAACATTCATACTTTAAGTACGAAAGAGAGTATCCAAAAACTAAAAAACAATGAGATTGATCTCTTCTTTAGCATCTCATCAGCCAATTCACTAACCATCAAAAACTTACTCTCTGATACAAGTATTAAACTCATGCATTTAAAACGTGCCAAAGCTTATCGACAAAACCTGCTTTACTATAAGGTTTTAACACTCAGTGAAGGAGGTATTAATCTTAAAGAAAACATCCCCTCACAAAATACCCAACTCTTAGCCAAAACAGCTTTTTTAGCTGCCAATGGTGATATCCCTGAGCGACTTGAACGGCTTCTTTTACGTAAGGCAAAAGAGATTCATTCCAAACAAGGAGTTTTTGAAGAGACCAATGAGTTCCCCAACCAAGAGAACCTAGAGATTCCCATTGGAAAAGATGCCAAGCGTTACCTAGAACATGGTGACTCTTTTTTAGAGAAAATCTTTCCCTACCATATTGCCCAACAAATTGACCGTTTTAAACTGCTTATTATTCCCATTTTAACCCTACTCATTCCTTTTGCCAAAGGAGCATTACCTCTTTTCAAATGGACAATAAGACGAAAAATTTATAAATGGTACAAAAAGGTAGCCATGTTAGACAAAGGCATTTGCACACTAAGTAGAAAAGAGCTTATGGAAAACAAAGAGTCATTAGAACAACTGCTCATTCAAGTCAAAGAAGAGACCGATGTCCCTCTCTCTTACATGAATGAATACTATAACCTTATGTTACATATAGATATGATTATTTCACAAATACAAAAGAGGATTGAAAAATTATAATTGTAAAACACTATTGACCCTAGCAACAGAGTCACCTTTATGTAATGAGAGTCTTACTACAGATTTTTCAGTAGCTAGTAACTCATGCATCTTATTCCCTTCTAAAGAGATAACATCTCCTTGATTTAAGGTAAGCACTTTTTCTCCAACAGAAAACTCTATGCTCCCTATAACCGTCATAACAGAAATAGGAAATTTGCTTTTATGCTCTTTCATAATCTGTCCCTCTTTAAACGCTATACGTATCTCTTTGGTAAAATCATTGTCAATTAAAGGGTTTATGAGTACATGCTCATCTGAAAATTCTAAATCGTTTAAAAATGATGCTAACTGCATTGGGAACTCCTATTATTTATATAAAATATTTTAACAAAGGATTGTGAATTAATAATTGATAATTATCAACTAAAGCATACTATTTTTCAGAAATGATTGGTACAAACTTAGGACCAACCACACAAGGAAACTCTTTTACAACAAGTCT
>CACVAR010000229.1:0-6353 GCA_902727905.1 uncultured Sulfurovum sp.
CTTAGGTATTCTTAAAATGAATTTAGAAGGAGTAATAGCACAGTTAACTAAAAAGTATAACAGATAAATTTAGTAATAAAGTACCCACCCACGACTAGCCAAATAAACATAGCAAGTGCTGTATAAACAGGGGCGAAACCTAGACCTTTAAACTTAGCAAAACGTGTTCCTATACCTAAAGCTACCATTGCCATTGTTAGTAGAAAAGTATCAATTTCATTTATCCACTCTACGATATTTACTGGAACGAGGTTCAGAGAGTTAAAGGCTGCTACCCCAATAAAGTAAACAGCAAACCATGGTACAACCAATTTGACTTTCCCACTTTGGGTACCATTTTTTTGTGCCTTATAAGAGAGCCAAATACCAAGTACTATGAGCATTGGAGCAATCATAATAACTCTGGTCATTTTAACAATAACAGCTGTATTAGCAGCTTCAGGGTCAAGACCAGGAACAGAAGCTGGAACAGCAACCACTTGAGCTACCTCATGAATGGTTCCTCCAACATAAATGCCAAACTCTTTGGCTGACATATCTAAAATACCTGTTGTATGTAAAATAGGATAAAGGAACATCGAAATGGTTCCAAAAAGAACAACCATAGAGACAGCAATAGCTGTTTTATGTTCTTCTGCTTTCACTACAGGTTCTGTGGCTAGAACAGCTGCTGCACCACATACTGAAGCACCTGATGCTGTTAAGATGGATGTATCTTCATCCATTTTAAATATTTTAGTTCCTATCCATGTTCCAAGGATAAAAGTAGAGGCTAGCATAATAAGTGAAACCAAGAAGCCTTCGAGACCTACTTCTCCTATTTGTTGAAAGGTAATACGGAAACCATAAAAGACAATGGCAAAACGTAAAATCTTTTTCGCAGAAAAGGTAATTCCACTCTCCCATGATCTTGGCATATGACCATGTAAGGTATTAGCAAAAATTATACCAATAACAATCCCCACTACTAGAGGAGAGATTCCTAAAGATTTAATTGTTGAAATTTCAGAGATAAGCGTCGAAGTAATAGCGATAAACGCTACAAATAGGACTCCCATGAACATACCGTTGTTTTTATTTGAGGAAAAGAGCATTAGAATCCTTTTGTATAATGTAAAATTATACTCTTATTTGAAAAAAATTAAAAATAAATTGAGTTGATGAAATAAATAAAGAATACTGTAGAATATATTTTACTAGAAAGGAGTAGCATGGCATTTGAATACGCAGTTGTTTTAACAGGAGGAATTGCTACAGGAAAAAGTACCGTAGCAAAAATATTTCAGGAGTATGGTTTTAAAATTATTGATGCTGATAAAATAGCACATGATATGCTCGATTTACATGCTGAGAAGATTAAAGAATTGTTTGGCGAAGAGTATGTAGATGAGGGTAAAGTGATACGTAAGAAGTTAGGTACATTAATTTTTGGAAATCAAGAAGAAAAATTACGTTTGGAAGCCTTATTACATCCTCTTATTTTTACTGAGATAGAAACACAATCTTTAGCTTTAGATGCCTATAAAAAGCCTTATTTAGTAGATATACCTCTGTTTTTTGAGACGAATCGTTATCCGATTCAAGAGAGCATTGTTGTCTATATATCAGAGGAGTTACAATTAGAACGTTTAATGGAACGTGATTATTCAAGTAAAGAAGAAGCAGAGGAACGTATTGCTGCACAGATGAGTATTGAGAAAAAGAAACAAAAAGCGACACATTTAATAGATAATAGGGGAAACTTAAAAGAACTTCAGAGAGCATGTGATAGAGTTAAAGATGTACTAATTTAAAAATATAAGGAATCATAATGTTTATACGTTTACTGGGAGTATTTTTGTGGACAAGTGTTTTGTTAATAGCTGAGCCATTCATCATTGCTGATAAAGTAATTGTTAAAAAATCAACACGTATGCTTTATCTTTCTCAAAATGGTGAAATTTTCAATAAGTACCATATAACCTTGGGAAGAGTACCTGTTGGTGATAAAGAAGTTGAAGGAGATATGAAAACTCCTGAGGGTGCTTACCTTTTAGATTATCGACAGTTTTCTAACGACTATTATAAATCTTTACATGTCTCTTATCCTAATACCAGTGATAAAGCACATGCAGCAAGTTTAGGGAAAAGTCCTGGTGGAATGATTATGATTCATGGGACACCACCTTCATGGTCACTTTCTCCTTATGGAGACTGGATGAATGTATTGATTGATTGGACAGAGGGGTGTATCGCGATGTCAAATGATGATATGGATGAAGTTTGGGAACAAACAACAAATGGAACTGTGGTGGTTATTCTTCCCTAAGAAGGGAAGATATAGTAGTTTGGTTCTATTTAATTATATTGTTAATGTATCGTAGTTATTTCTTTTTAGGTGTTACATACATATTAACATAACGACCATCACGTTTAGCATCTTGTTCTAAAACACCAACTTCTTCAAGCATTGGCCAAACACGGTTAAGTACATCAACACCCCATTCAGGGTTTGCCATTTCTCTACCACGTAAAAATACTCTTAGCTTAACATGTTTTCCAGCTTCTAAAAACTCAATCGCATGTTTAACTTTGTAAGCAATATCACCATCAGCAATTTTACAAGAGAATTTAACTTCTTTTACATCAATAATCTTTTGGTTCTTTCTTGCTTCTTTTTTCTTTTTTTCTTGCTCATACTTAAACTTACCGTAGTCCATCATTTTGGCTACAGGTGGTTTAGCTTCTGGAGAGACCAGTACTAAATCTAGTCCTTTATCATCAGCAATTTGAAGTGCTTCATCACGAGACAAAATACCCATTTGTTCACCCTCATCACCTAGAACTCGGAGTTCATAGGCACGAATCTTATCATTCATAATGGTGTCGTCTGGTTTTTTTCTACCTCGGTTGTTCTTGTTATTTTGTCTACTCAAATTTTACCTTCATTTAATTGTTGACTCAATTCTACCATAAATTCTTCAAAAGAAAGATTATACTGCTCTTTTGTTCGTCTATTTCTAAGTGCAACGCTTTTGTTCTCAACTTCTTCATCCCCTACAATGACAACATAAGGTACTCTTTGCTTCTCTGCATTTCGTACTCTTTTGTTCAGTGAATCATTTTTATCATAGATTTCAGCGTCAATTTCGATGTCCATAAGTTCAGCTTGAAGTTTTTTAGCATAGGGAACATGAACCTCTGAGATAGGCACAAAAATAACCTGTGTTGGTGCTAAGAAGAGTGGAAACTCACCAGCATAATGTTCTGTTAAAACAGCAATGAAACGTTCAAATGAACCAAGAATGGCACGGTGAATCATAACAGGTTGTTTACGTGTATTATCTTCATCGACGTATTCTACTTCAAAACGCTCTGGTAAGTTAAAGTCTACTTGAACCGTACCACATTGCCATTTTCTTCCAATGGCATCGGTAATCTTGATGTCAATTTTTGGTCCATAAAATGCTCCACCACCTTCATCTATAGTGTATGGAAGGTTGTTTTCATCAAGGGCATCTTTTAACCCTTGTGTTGCTAAATCCCAAACAGCATCTTCACCAATAGCTTTTTCTGGTTTAGTAGCTACTTCCATAGTGTAGTCAAAGTTAAAGAGTTTCATAACCGAGTCAACAAACTCAATAATATCAATAACCTCAGAAGCAATTTGTTCAGGGGTACAGAAAATATGGGCATCATCCTGAGTAAACTCACGTACTCTAAGTAAACCATGTAAAGCACCCGATTTCTCATGACGGTGAACCACACCATATTCATAGTACTTTAGTGGTAAGTCACGGTAAGACTTTCCACTTTGTTTAAAAATCTGAATGTGACCAATACAGTTCATCGGTTTAACCCCATACTCATGATCATCAACAGTTGTAAGGTACATATTATCACCATAACAGGCATAGTGACCAGAAGTTCTCCACATGTCAGATTTTAAAATCTCTGGACCACGTACTTGTTGGTAACCTCTTTTACGGTGTGCTTTATGTAAAATGGTTTCAAGTTTTTGTCTAAGCTTAGTTCCTTGTGGCATCCAAAATGGTAGACCAGCGCCAGATTCCTCATCAAACATAAAAAGACCCATCTCTGCACCAATTTTTCGATGGTCACGTTTTTTTGCTTCTTCCATCATTTTAAGATAATCTTTTAATGATTCTTTATCGGCAAAAGCAATCCCATAAATACGGGTTAACATTTCAGCTTTTTCATCACCACCAAGGTAAGCACCAGCCACACGCGTTAGTTTGAAGTTATGTAAAAATCTAAGTGCAGGAACATGAGGTCCTTGACATAGATCTTCAAAGTCACCTTGTTTATAAACTGAAATAACACCATCTGGAATTTTGGTGAGTACGGCTTGTTTTAGGTCATCATTGGCAAATTTTTCTAAAGCTTCAGCTTTAGTCATTTCGTACTTTTCAATTTTATATTTTTTCTTGATAAGCATTTTCATCTGCTTTTCAATTTTCTTTAAATCTTCTTCACCAATTTTTTCGTCTACTCTAAAGTCATAGTAGAAACCTTCATCAACTGTAGGCCCTACGAAAAATTTTGCATTGGTATACAGTTCAGTAATGGCTTGTGCCATTAAGTGTGCAGTAGAGTGTCTTATAATCTCTAGAGAAGCTTCTGAGTTATCATACTCAATGGCTTGTGCGTCTGGGTTTTCTCCAGCACTTTGTGTGTCTATAATGTTTCCTAGGTCATCAATGTACCCAATTAGATTTTCACTCAAAATTAACCTTTGTTTCATCCTGTAATACGTAACGGGATGTGATTTTTTTAATGTTTGTATTATATCGCTTTAGACTTAATAGGGAAAAGAAATACTTAAAGCACGCTAGTTTATTTTAAATTAAGGTTTAATTTAAAATAAACTATGTAAAATTTGTTAAGTTTTAATTAAGGTTTTATGATGAAAGCATCATTTTTTGGGATTTTTATGGGAATATCCATGGCATTTGCATTAAGAAAAGAGGAAGGTATATCAAACTCCTCAGCACAGACTTCCATTGTGGTTGAAGTCCTAACAATTATAATTTTTAGTTTACCTACTTTTTTATAAAACATAATCTAATTTATTTTTTTATGTGTTAAAATTATACTTTAGTTTTTTAGGAGAATTTAATGGAGTTATTTGGAACCGATGGTGTACGTGGATTAGCTGGAGGGAAACTAAACCCTATGAATGTAATGCGTTTAGCAATTGCAGCTGGTATACATTTAAAAAAGAACAGTAAATATAATAAAATTTTAGTGGGTAAAGATACCCGTCGTTCTGGATATATGATTGAGAATGCATTGGTTTCTGGTTTAACTTCTGTAGGTTTTGATGTGGTTCAAATTGGTCCCATGCCAACACCAGCTATTGCATTTATTACGGAAAATATGCGTTGTGATGCTGGAATTATGATTACGGCTTCACATAATCCCTATTATGATAATGGAATTAAATTTTTTGATTCTGAAGGTAATAAACTAAAGAAAGAGTGTGAACTTGAAATAGAAGAGATGTTTCGTGATATAGAAAAGATAGAGAATGCTTTTGTAACTAAAAAAGAGATTGGTCGTTCTGTACGTATTGATGATGTTATTGGACGTTATATTGTGCATATCAAAAACTCGTTTCCTAAGAAGTTTTCGCTTTATGGGAAACGTATTGTGGTTGATTGTTCCAATGGAGCTGCTTATATTGTAGCACCTACGGTATTACGTGAATTAGGTGCTGAAGTCATTGTTCTTGCTAATGAGCCAGATGGATATAATATTAATACAAACTGTGGTGCAACCCACCCTGAGTTATTAGTAAAAAGAGTAATTGAAACGCGTGCTGATGTGGGAATTGCTTTAGATGGTGATGCAGATAGAATTGTTATTGTTGATGAAAAAGGTGAAGTAGTTGATGGTGATAAATTAATTGGTGCTTTAGCCATTCACTTGAAAAATGAGAAAAAACTAGCTAATGATAAAGTTGTAGCTACAGTTATGAGTAATCAGGGATTAGAAGATTACTTAGCATCTCATGGTTTAAATTTAGAACGTTCAGATGTTGGTGATAAACATGTCCTTGAAGTCATGAAAAAAGTTGGTTCTAATTTTGGTGGAGAACAGAGTGGGCATGTTATTTTCTCTGATTTTGCTAAAACAGGAGACGGTTTGGTTTCTGGACTACAAGCTTTTGCCTATATGATTGAAACAAACAAGACAGCATCAGAGGCATTTAATGTTTTTGACTTGTATCCTCAAGAGTTAGTCAATATTAAGATTTCTCATAAAATTCCTATTGAAGAAATTATAGGTGTTCAAGAGCTTTTTACAGAGATAGAGGCTGCTGGTATGCGTCATCTTGTACGTTATTCAGG
>CACVAR010000229.1:6453-17312 GCA_902727905.1 uncultured Sulfurovum sp.
GGCATTGATTCTCTTCCAAACCAACCCATGTAACCATTTTGTTTTTGAGCATTAGCAGCTTTTAGAAAGTCTTCATCTAGGTTACTAGAGCTTTTTAATGATTGTAAAATCTTGGTTGCAGTGTCTTTATCTTTAACAATAATGTTAGCTATTTCAATAGAGTTTGGAAAAGTGAACTTAGCTGCATTTTCTTGGTAAAAACCTTTGGTTTCTTGTGTGCTTACAACTGCTTTTTGAAACTCTTGTTGTTGATAAAGAGAAACAGCAATTGACCCTTTTATACTTCTAAGTTGCTCAGCATTGAGTGCTTTTCCATATTGTTGTTCAACCAATTGTTTCTGTTGTGCAAAAGCTTGTTGAAACTGTTCATTATTTACAATCGATGTTTTTAATAAGTCAGCATAGATTATCTCTTCTTTTACGAGTTGCTCTATAAGATTACTCTTTTGTGTAGCATCAAGCTTTTCATAACCTTGAGCTAAAAGAGCATCCGTAATTTTATGTCCATTAACAGTTACCAATGTTTTGGCAGATAGGATGAGTGTTGTTAAGGTAATTAGTATCAGTATTTTTTTCATTTTATTTGTTTTCCTTCTATTTATTAGAACATTGATTCTAGCATAATAATTGTGTATAAATTGTGTTTCCTAATCAACAGTTTCTGCTACAAAAGTTTTACTTACTTGTCCAGCAAACCTATAGATATCGTCTTCTAAAGAGACATAGAGTTCATCACCAGATTTTGGAAAGACTTTAACATCATCATTAACTAAATCTTCATCATTTGCACGAATGAAACACGCAACCATACCTGTTCCACAAGCCAGTGTTTCACCTTCGACACCACGCTCAAAAGTTCTTACACGCATGGTCTCTTCGTCTTCAATTTTACAAATATTTACATTGGCATTAAATTTGTCACGTAAACGTTTTGCTTGTTCTAGGTCAAAGTCATCAATATTGTCTCGAAGACCAATAATATGTGGCACACCAGTATCTATAAACCACCATTTTTCACCTTCTTCTTCTATTTCAGTGCTAAGTCTGATAGGTTTTGTCATATCTGTTGTAACGTAGTTACCATTTACATTAGCAGTTATAAGACCTGCACCTGTTATAAATTCTGCTTTTCCATCTTGTGAAATACCTTTTTCCATAGCAAAATGGGCAACAGCACGAGAGGCATTACCACACATGGTAGCATAACTACCATCTGCATTGTAAAAGTCCCATTCAAAATCGTACTCTTGGTGAGGAACCACAACTACTAATCCATCTGCACCTACACCATTTTGTCTATGACAAAGGCGTTTAGCTAACTTTGAACGGTCTTTTTTCTTTTTACGAATAATAATTACAAAGTCATTGCCACTTGCAGAGTATTTGGTTACGGTCATAATGTTTCCTAGTTTGTTAAAATAGGAAATATTATATCAGATTTTCAGTCAGTAGGAGTTTAGACTCTGATGGCTATAGGTTGTTTTACTTCAAGCACTTCTGTTTTAGTGCTTAGGGTTTTATTTCGCGTTTTTATAAATGAAGTGAAAAGAATAAGACCTGTTAATATAAGGAATCCATTTCCTATGTAATCATGCGCTAAAGAGAAGTTATTTTTAGATTGTAATACAAATTGGGTCACAAACCAAATTCTAAATACATTCATGGCACTAATAAACAAGTAACCCATGATTACCCACTTTATTTTATGCATTATTGTAGAAGGAAAAGCCAGAATAGAAGCTATGAAAAATAAGTAAGGAACCATACCATTACAAGCTTTTTCTATGACCAAGGCATAGTGTTCTGTTATAAAAATTCGATGTGCTTCCATCATACCTTCTTCCAGGGTATAAGAAGTAAGGAGCGACGTTAAATTGGTTTGATAGTTATTGATAATAGCACTAATAGGTGAATATTCCCAATAAAATAGTGCAAATAATAGGATGATACCTGTCCAGTATGATAAGAGAAATTTTTTCATTATAAAATAAACCTTAAATAAATATATTAATTTTTTTTTGTAAAATTTATTTTATCATACAATTGTGGAGAAATTACTTATTGTTTAAAAGTATTAAGAAATTAGATGGAGTATTGATTGTGAAGACCGATTTATCGGGTTCGAATAAAAAGAATAAACAGTATTAATCCACTTAGTACAAGAAACATGTTGCCTAAGTAGTCATGTGCAAGTGAAAAGTTACTCTCTGTATGCATAACTAATTGAGTAATAAACCAAATTCTAAAGATATTAAGTAGTGAAAGTATAAGGTAGCCATAAATAGCCCATTTTATTTTATGTACAAGTGAGGAGGGAAAAGCAATGATAGAAGCCAAAAAGAAGAAATAAGGAATAAAGCCATTACAAGCCTTATCAATGACGAGGGTTAGCCTATGACTAATAAAGATATGGTTTTCTTTCATTAAACTATTATCCAATGTAAAACTTGTTAGAAAAGAACTTAAGTTTATTTGCCATTCATTGATGATGTTGGCTAAAGGAGAAGCCTCCCAATAAAAAAATAGAAATAGCAAGAGAATACTAAGAGGATAGAGAAGAATAAACTTTTTCAACTTCTTAAGGGACTTTAGCAATATTTTGATTACTACCTGGAGGAGCAGGTACATTTGGATTGCTTGGATTCGTAGCATTTTTATCAGCAGGCTTAGGTGGTGGTTCTGGAATATTTTGTGACATAAAAACTTGGGGGTCTTGACCTTTAATTTGGATCATGGCTAAAACTTTATCTTTTTTCTTACTTTTGTAGACTTTAAAGAGTTCAAGATTTTTAGCAATTACATCTATCTCTACACGTTCTTCATTTCTAAGAGGAATATTATATTCTCCACCTTCTACACGTAAAAGCGTGTTATCAGTTTTGTAAACAAGCCAAACTACTTTTGCCTGTGCTAAACCGTAAAGTGAATGAGAAGTATTACTTATGGTAAGTCTATGAAATTTTTCTTCTGTGTTCACGGTAATATTATGGTCAGCATGCATTAAGTCTTTATACAGTGTTGTGGAACCTTTAAGGGTCTTGGTTGATTTTTTGAGATAGTTAAAAAGATGTAGGTTAGAGACTCTCATAAGGTCAGCACTTTTATATAATGCCATAAGAACTAATGACAATAATGTGATAGAAATTAAAACTTCTACTATCGTAAAGGCTGACCGTTGATGTTTCATACTATCCTTCCATAATTCCAATACGAATCGCCTCTTCATAAGAAGTTTCTCCAGCTATCATCATATCTGCTAGTTTATCAGCAATGGTTCTCATTCCAGCTTTTTTCATTTCAGCACGAATTTGGTGGTCATTAAAACCTTTTTGCATCATGTCTTTAACACTATCATCCATAATGAAGAGTTCACCTACAGCTTGTCTACCTTTGTATCCTGTAAAGTCACATTCGGTACAACCTTCTGCTTTAAAATAAGCTCCTTCAGGAAGATTTAACTCTTTAAGCACAGTTGGTGCTAATGCTGTTGGTACTTTACATTCTGTACAGAGTTTTCGTGTTAGTCTTTGCGCTAATACACCCAGTAAGGTAGACGTTAATAAAAAGTCTTCAATTCCCATATCCATAAGTCTTGAAATAGCAGAAGTAGCATCATTAGTGTGTAGGGTAGAGAGTAAAAGGTGACCGGTTAATGCAGAACGTAAAGAGATGTCAGCAGTCTCAGCATCCCGAATTTCTCCTACCATAATAATGTCTGGATCTTGACGTAAGATAGAACGTAGGCCAGCTGCAAAAGTGAGACCTACTTTTGAGTTCACTTGAATTTGGTTTACATTTTCAGCATTGTACTCTACTGGATCTTCAACGGTAATAATATTTTTATCAGGGGTGGAGATATGTTGTAAACAAGCATGTAGGGTTGTTGATTTACCAGAACCAGTTGGTCCTGTTACGAGTATCATTCCATGTGGATGGGTTAATAGTTTATTTAAATCATTGGTGATGTCCTCTGTAAAACCAAGTGTTTGAAGTGTTGGTATACTTTCAGAGGTCATTAGAAGTCTCATAACAACACGTTCACCATGATAGGTAGGTAAAACAGAAACCCTAATGTCTAAACTATTACCTGAAATGGTTACTTGTGTACGACCATCTTGTGGTACTCTTTTTTCTGAAATATCAAGATTTGAAATAACTTTAATACGTGAAATGACCAGTCCCGTAATATTCTTGTCAATGTCTAAGTGCTTCTTTAATGCACCATTTATTCTTAGACGTACTTCACCTTTCTTTTCTAAGGTCTCTATATGAATATCAGAAGCACCCTTTTTAATGGCTTGAAAAAATAGAGAGTTAACTAACTTGACAACGGGAGCAGACTCTTCATTTGAAAGCAAATCTTGTGAGTTTTGGATAAAATCAAGTAAGTCAGATTCAACTTCAATAATATCATCAGAAGTGGTGTCAACATTTTCAAAATCTGAACCTGTTTGAATCTCTTTAAACTTATGTCCAAGACGTTCAAAACTACCTTCATCTAACTCGACTATCGGATAGTCTATATCAAGTTTACAAAAATGATTTAGCGCTGAAGGAAGTGTAGGCTTTTGAACCACAGCACAAGGTTTATTTTGAACATTTGCAAAGAGTAAGTCATGTTTCATTGCCAGTTTATTGTCAATATGTTCATTCCAATGAGGTTCTAGGTCAACGTTTTCAAGTAAGGGTAAACGCATCATATTAGAGTCTTTCTTCACTTAGTGGATAGGCAGCTTTAATAAAGGCATCAGGTATATAAGAACGATATTGTGCTAATTGGGTTTTAGCTTGTTGGAAAGTTTGTGCATTAAGTGCTAAAGCTTTATAAAGGTTTCCAACTTTGATGACTCTAATGTTATTTTGCATGTTAGCTGGAAAATTAGAAATAATACGATTTACTCTATTTTGACTGTTTGATGAAGCAAGTTGAATTGAATATACTTTTTGGCTTGTTGGGACACTATATTGTTGAGTAGCTACTGGTGTAGGTTGAACATCTGTAAAAGTTGTTCCTTCATTGTATTCAACACCTGTGTTTAGAGAACTTAAGTCTACAGAATCTTGTTGATTAAAACTATCCATAATTGATTCACTACGCACATAATTACTTTCATCAGAATAATCAAGAGGAGGTAATGGTGCAGTTACTACAGGTGCTACTGCTGGTGTAGCAACATAGGCAGGAGCAGCTTGAACAATTGGTCTTGGTTTAGCTTTTGCTTCAATAACTGGCTGGTAGCCTCTCATCGATTCTACATTATCATCTTCAAAGTCATTACCGATGCTTGATGAACCTGAAAAAGTTTCGTGTCTTGGATTACTAGATTCACCAGTTTCCTCTTCAAGTTGAGCCATAATAATTTTGTTATATTGTTGCTGTACGGATTCAAGTTCAGCTAAACGTTCTCTCAAGCTTGTTAAGTCTGAACTCTTTTTAATGATGTACGGCGTAATGTAAATAACGACATTTACTTTAGAAGCTGAATCTCCACGTGAAGTAAATAGTTTACCAATGATAGGAATATCACCTAGTACAGGTACTTTAGTAACAGAGTTACCATCAGCACTTTTAATGAGTCCACCAAGGATTATAGTCTCAGCATGGTTAATAATAGCATTGGTTTGAACCGATCTTTTTGTTGTGGTAGGTCTGTCAGCAGAGGTACCAGAACCAGGTAAAATATCTTCAATCGTTGTTTCAATTTCAAGTGAAACTTTGTCATTAGCAGAAAGTCTTGGTTTAACTTTTAAAGTAATTCCGATGTCTTCACGTGAATAGTTATTCAGAACATTTGAAGCACCTTGTGTACTTTGCTGTGATTGCGTTAAGATAGACTGAGTACGACCAACATAAATGGTTGACTCTTTATTGTTCGTTGATAGAACAGAAGGTCTTGATAAAATTTGTGCAGCACCATTTTGTTTTAATAAATCAACTTGCGCACCCAGTGCAAATACTTTATCCACAGATCCGAACTCAAATGCTCTTTCTGTGGTGGTAAAGGCATTACCATTGTTGTCAAATTGCGTTTGTTGGTTACCATTTAAGAAGCCAAGCAGTTCACTAGAAAGTGCCAATGCAGGTGCACCAGCATTAGCAGCTAAAGAGAAAAGACCGTTAGAGGTAATTGATCCACCATTCAGTCCATATTTAATTCCAATATTTTCAGCCAAGTTGGTGTTAACCTCAACTATTTTTGCTTGGATGTAAACTTGTGACTTTTCAACATCTAATTGTTTAACAGTATCTAAAATATTTTGGTATTGCTCAGCATTAGCAAGGACAATAAGTGCATTACGTTCTAAATCAGAAGCAATAACAGCTTTTTGTATAGGTTTACCACCTTTACCAGCTGCACCAGTTGGTCCACCTGTTCCTGTCATTTGAGGTACAATTTTACTTAAAATCTTTTCCATCTCTTCTACATTGGAGTTGGCTAAAGGAATGACATGCATTTTTTGTAAGTCACCTTCTCCTTCAGTATCAAGTTGTCTAATGTATTGCTCTAAACGGTTTACATTTGAAGATTTACCTATTAAAATGATGGCATTTCCTGAGATATCTTGAAGTACATCTACTTTTTCAGAGATAATATCCTGAGGGAAAAGTGATTTTGCCATGTTTTGAATGTTGGGAAAAACATCTTTTACACGAGCGTTTTCTAAATGTACAATCTTACTTTTTTTAGCTTGTTTACTTTCAATTTTATCAATAAGGGTTTTGATAGAACGTAAGGTAGAAGGGTAAGCTGTGATTGATAAAAGGTTGTTCTTTTTAAAAGAGACAACTTTAGCACTTTTATGAAGTAGTGGTTTAATTTTTGTACGAATGACAGCTGCATTAACATTTGAAAGTTGGAAAACAACTGTTTTCATAGTTCTTTCACCAGTATTAATGTTGTTTGTAACCGGTAAACCTTCTCCAGCTGCTGTAGCAGACTTTACTACTTGATAGTAGCTACCTTTATTAACTAAAGTCATCTTTTTAGTTTCTAAAATGGCATTTAATAAAGGGATTAATTCATCTTTTTCAACACCTTCTTCGTTTGCTACAAAGTTGATCTTACCTTTTATTTCTCCATCTATTAAAATGTTCTTACCTGTAATTTTACCAACCATTTTTACAAAGTCATTCACACTTAAGTTAGCAAAGTTTATGTTTACTTTTTCGGCATGTACCTGAACACTGAATGCTAATATTAATATTGCTGCTATTTTACTGAATTTCATATTCTAAATCCTCACTTTTACCGTTTCTTTCAACAGTTAATGTTAAATTTTCTAAATCATTTATGTTATTAAAAAAGCCCATTGCTGAACTTAAGTTTAGTGGTTCTGCATTGACAGCTTTAAGTATGTCTCCACGTTTTAGTCCAAGCTTTTCTATGTCCGAACCTTTTTTGATAAAGTTTACTTTGAATCCATCAGCTTTACCATTCTTTTTATATTGTGCTAGTCCAACATCTTTCCAAATCTTATCCATATCTTTTGTGTAACTGGCTAGTAAGTTTTTCGGTATACGTTTAACACCATCTTCTTCTACAATTGTATCTACTGATTTGGATTGGATATTGGGTGTTTTACTTATTTGTTGTTTACTATAAGTACTACTTTTAGTGCTTTTAGTATTTTCTAAAGCGAGTTTAAACTCTTCATTATTCTTTTTGAAAAGGGCAAAATTACTACCAGCTGAGATAAGTTCAAAACCATTAACTTTTTCACCTTTTGATAAGATGGAGCTTTTGCCACTCTTTTCAACAGTAACAACAAGGGTTTCTTTCGAGTTATAAAGTCCTAGGAGTTTATATCCTCTCATTGAACTTACTTGGTTACTCTTTGGCTTGACTCGTTGTATCGGTGCTATGGCTTTTGATTCATTTGTTAATTTTACACGATAGTAAAGTTTTTTTGCTGTTGTTGATTTTTGGTACTCTTCACCTGTTGTGGGTAAGAAGAGAAACGAAGTCACAACCCAGATAAGTTTAATAGCAACCATAATAGATAATAGAAAAATAAAGGTTGAAAGGTATTTAGCATTAATAATTTGTTTCATAAAGCCATCCTTTCTCTTGGTCTTTTTTTAAGAACTTTTTAATACTTTTTAAATCTTTTGGAACAGGAAATAAAATTTCTATTCTCTTTTTTATAAGTTCTACAGTACCATCAAATACTCCAATTGAACCTTCTCCATTAAGTTTAATTTCGAGGGGTTGTATAATGGAGTATACAGCATTGATAGTATTAATCTCTTTTGGAGCCAATCTAGATAATGAATTATCTGTTTTGATGTTATCTATTTTTAGCGTATTATATAAAAAAAAGAAACTGAAATTGAATTCATCTATGTCAGCTATTTTTGCACTGTCGACATACAGTTTTGCATTTTCAATTTTTATACCATACCATGTGTCAGTAATGGTTTCATTTGAAATAACAATCTTATTTTCTTTTAATTTCTTTTCTAAAAAATAATAGAGTTCGACTTTTGGTGCAAAAAGCCATAAAAGAATGAGACTTAAGAAAAAACCACCAACAATTCGTTTTACCATTTGCATGTGAACTCCATTGTATATTGATTTTTAGCACTTTTATTAATATTGAGAAGTACAATTTGTACAGGCATATTGATAAGTTTATTGGTTACTTTACTTAGCTCTTTTCCTGTAAGATTTTTGTAAGAAGCAACAAGTTTTTTAGACTTCTTTTGAAAAGTATTCACTTTAGAAGAAGGAACAACAGTTTGTAAACTTTTTACTTTATTGGCCAACTGTTTCCCTCCCCATTGGTTTTTAAGGCTACTAATTGTATTGATTTCTGAAATTTGTTTCTCTATATAGACCTTATTCTGAGCTACATTATTTTGTGCAGAAACTTTGTAAATAAAAGTAAAAAGTGCAAAGAGAATGGCTACTAAAAGGATTAATTCATTTTTGTAACGTTGAAGTGTCATCATATTCATAGGCTCTTCTCCATGTTTACTGTGGTTCCCGAACTGGAGCTTTTAAATTTTTTAGCTTTTGCACTTTGTAGTACTTGTTTTGATATTTTTGGATCCGAGGTGAGTATATTCGCTTTTATTGTTGATTTTTCTATTTTAAGAGAACTTAATTCACTTTTAGCAGAAAGTACTTTTGATATATGTTTAATGTTTTCACGTTTTGCTCTCTCTTGTTGGTCAATGGGTTGATACTTTTGAAGAATATTTTCTCTTAGCATAGTGGAACCATAGTTAGGATTTTCATCTAAAAGCTCTGTCAGTTTTTGGTTATCGTCATTGATTGATGCATTCACACGGCTACCTTCTACAATAAAAAGTACGCCTAGAACAAAAAATAGTGAGGATAAAATGATGGTTTCCTTGAGTGATATGAGGGAACTATGCGAAGCACCCATCGAAACACCTGTAAGTTTTAATTCTGAAAGGTTTAATGGTTTAAAGTAGACATTCGTATCCATTAAACGTGTAGGTAAAAGTGTTACTATGCCCTCTATGGTTTGTAGTGCATTTTTTTCACAAAGTTGAACTGGTTCTTCGAGTTCTTTACTAAGTGCTTGTGCAAAATAAATTTTGGAGACTCGATGTTTCTCAATGCCGATGCTTTTTAAAAATATTTCGATTTCTTCAATATTATAAGCATAGAAACACCAAGCATCATCACATTTTGTGACATGGTACTGATGTTCAATGGAACTGTCGATATAATCATCAAAAAGTGCTGCTGCTATTTGTTTTGCTTGGTAGCCAAACTTGATATCAAGTTCTTCACGTATAAAAGTATAAAATTGTGGGGTTAAGATAATCTCAACATTCTGTTCTAATGAGACGGGTTCCATATTTCTATGAATAAATAGTCTATTGTTATTTTTGTCCACTAAACTCAAAGTTGCTACTCCTTCCTTCAATATAGTTAAATTTAAATTCATATTGCCTATTTTGGTAGGCAAAACTCTGTTCACAATGCATGGCATTGAGTGCCTTATTGGCGTATATTTTATTATTTATAGGTGTGGTAATAGCATTTTCTGCTAAAAATGTAGTTAATGTACTTTCACCTACAACCCAAGAGTCTTGTACTATTTCAATAGGAATATCAAACGCTGCTGAGATAAACTCAGGTGAAAGATAGTTTCCATCGATTTTTGTTTTTAAATCTACTTTGAGAAAAGAAAAATATTTTTCCCAAGGGACATTTAATACTTTTTGGTCATCGTATTCTACAGCATAGTCTTGTAAAACTCTATTAAATTGTTGTTTAGAGACTATGCCTTTTTGCCTTTTTAATCTTGACTCATAATCTTTATTCTTTAGCTGCTTACCTGTAACGGCTTGCAGTAATATTTTTTCAAGCCCATCTGGGTCTTCTAGGTCATAAAGTTCCATGACATGTCTTAAAACATCTCGAACTAAGTTGCTTTTTTCTTGAAGACCAGCAGCTTGTTCGCTTGTTAACCAATTAATTGGTGCACCTATCATTAATGCTTGGCAAGTTAAATTAACTGAAAAACCACTTTTTTCCTCATTTAATGCAAGAGGCATTGTATACATAAGTGTTAGCTTATCACTGTTGTCTGATCCAGCTGGAAAAAAACGCTTTAAAACCTCTACAGTATTACCATATAAAAGATTTGCCTGTATAAGAGCTGAGGTCGCTCCAGCATCCTTTTGGACTTTCTCTAAATAGGTAAATGAAACGGCTATTATAGACATAATAGAGGCAATTACCATCAAGGTTATAAATAGCGCAACGCCTGTTTTTCTTTTATCCATAATAAAGCTCAATTCAAGTAAAATCATCAATATTATAACTAACTTTAATTAAGGAAATTAACCATGACCCAAGAAATAGGGCTAAAGCCTA